>CAMZFJ010000307.1 GCA_947306025.1 uncultured Fibrobacter sp. | reverse complement strand
CATTTACGTTGTTTTTCACCTTTACAATTAATCGCTCTTGTTGCATTATGTTTTTTTGTGGCAGCCACCAACACGCACGCCTACGGAAGCAAATGCGGTACAATGCACGTTTTTGAAAAATTCATCAAAAAACAAAAGCAACATAACGTCAAAAGCGAGCCCCAATACGTAGACTCCGAAGAAAAATGCAGGGTTGAAGATTTTTACGACACGGTCTACACTATCGAAACACCGCACTTTCAGGTGATGTATGTCTTAACAGGGCCACATGCCACCACAAAACCATTTGCCGATAGCACCGCGGCCATTTTAGAAGACGCATGGGATTTTTATATCAACCAGCATAAAATGCACACACCCAAAGGCCCAACCATAAGTCATCATTTTCGCCAAACAATCAAGCAAGGGTTATACCCGGTTGAAATCATCGACATCAATCAAGTTAGAGAAAACGTTTTCGATAGCAACGGATGTGCTCAGAACTTCGCAATCACCTATCCATTTGACATCAACGGTTCTTCAGAAATTTTCATGGAGAACGATTTCTACGCGACATGTTCTCGCTATGGCGATAATGACACTATCTTCGTCCATGGCGATACCTGCACTTACCCCAAAACAAAAATTCCTTTACTAAATCTCACTCACAATTATAGCTACACGAAGGAATGGGTCAAGGGGCTCCGCGTCACTATTTTCCATGAATTCTACCACGCGATACAACTCACCTATCTCGACTTAAATATGAATTTTTCATTCTGGTTCGAAGCCTCCGCCACAGGATTTGAAGAAATCACCAACCCAGAAATTGACGACTACCTTCGTTACATACCAGAGCTATTCAGCAACATGGGTTACCCTCTCTCAGAAGATACAAGTAACTATGGAGCATCAACGCTATTCCTTTATTTGTACTTGCATGTTTCTAAAGATTTGGACAGACTTATTTGGGAAAGCTATCACGCAAACCCAACGAAAAATTTCGAATACCAACTCGAATCTGCACTAAAAAAATTCAAGTACGACGCCGACAGCATTTTTCACGATTACACAGTCCGGCTTTCATTCTCGGGCTCCCGTGCCGCAACAACCAACAAAAAAAATTGGATTATTGAAGATCAGCCAAAATGGCGCGATGCCGATTTTTTCTATCAAGATTCCATCAAACCGAATATCGAAAGCCTTGTGTTCGAATTTTACAACATTCCGAAAAATTACTCCGTTCCATACTTTGTTGATTTCACAAACTTTATCGGTAAAGCATCCGTAGTTGTCTACAACGACGGCAAGGCTTCCATTTACAAAATCGCAAGCAATAAAACGCTCGATAGCCTTACAACAACTTTAGCCACAAGCGATTCCTCTGTATGGATTTTCAGCCGTTTGGGCAAATCCGAAAACATCCCGATTTCAAACAGCAGCGCCGCACCGCATGCATTCCCTGTTCCATGGAGAAATGGCCCTCTCTGCTTCGCGCCACTTCCTAAAGACAAAAAGTTTATCGAACTCCGCACCAGACGTGGCGACTTAATCTCGCAAGAAAAATACGAAGGAACTTCGTACTGCTTGCAAGAAGATCAAGTCAAATCGATGATGGCTCCGGGAATCTACCGCTTCCGCGTTGGCAATAGCGGAAAGACGACGAGTTTTATTGTAATATACTAGTAGTTAGTAGACAGTAGGAAGTAGACCGTTGAAATGTCATCCCCGCGTAGGCGGGGATCCATAAAGGTGCGTAATAATAGATTTGTTTAAATTCCGAACAGGAGCCCCGCCCTTCGGGCTAGTTATTGAACTTAGTTACTAGAACTTAGTTACTAGTTAATAGTTAAGAGTTACTAGAAAATTCTTGCTTGAAAAAGTCTAGTAACTAGTAACTTAGAACTCATTAACTGTGCCGTAGGCACCTCAGTAACTAGTAATTCAAAACTCAGAACTGCGACAGTGTCGCCTCAGTAACTACTAACTCAGAACTTAGAACTCTCTCGTCTAAATATATTCCCCAATCCACGGGAACAAGTTATTTTTTTGCTCTAGCGTCTTGAGCAATCGCATGTCAGGCTTTGCCTTGACAGCCTCGGCATAAAGCGCACAGACATTTTGATAATGCCCGTTCAAACGGTTACGCGCGTAATCCGCAGCCGAATTGTTATGAATCATGAACGCCCAGTCCGAAGCCTGGAATAGCACAAGTTCGCGAGCCATCTGCGCTAAGAAGCGTTTCAGGGCCGCAGCCTTTGAACCGCGCGCACTTTCAGCAGACTTTGCGCTATTCGAACCGCGCGCAATCCCATGCGGCAAATGCTTTTTCAAATCGTTCATCATCGCGCGCATTCTAAAGAACAGCGGGTATTCAAAAGTCACGGCATCGTTCATCCAAACTTCGCCAAAGCCACCCTCGCCCCACGACGAGAAAATCGGCGCATGAACATCGGAATCTGCGGCAATGGAATCTTCGAGCGAAGCCATTTCGACAACGTTCGAGCTTGCCGCCCGTTCAAACATTTTTTCGATGAACAGCGGGCCTTCAAACCACCAGTGTCCAAAAAGTTCCGCATCGTACGGGCAAAGGATCGAGACCTTGTTGCCGTCCATATTCGGGAGCAAATTCGAAACAGTCTCTTCGCGATTCGCGACAAACAAACGCGCATGGTCTTCGACCAACCGCAGCGCATTCCACGGGCGATAAACTTTCTTGTCTTCGCTTCCGGTAATGCGGTAATACTTAAGTCCCGTCTCGATGTGCGTTCCGGCAGCCAAGAAATATTCGCCTAAATAATCGTCTTCGCGTTCGTGCGCAATGTCCTTGAAAAATTCGCGGTACTCCGGATGCCCAGGGTAACCCGTCTTGCGGCTCCACACTTCCATGGAACTGCTCTGTTCGCGGCCAAAGCAATAAAGCCCTGCAGGCGTCTTGATTGGCGCAAAAACGCCATACTTCGGCGACGGTTTTGCAAGCAGTACACCATGCGTTTCCAAGAAGAAATACTTGAATCCGTATTCCGCAAGGATGGCGTCCAGGCCTTCAAAATAGCCACATTCCGGCAGCCACAAGCCACGCGGCTTTTTGCCAAACGCATCTTCGAACGCGCGAACCGTGATTTTCAATTGGAGTCGAATCGCTTCGACATCATTCTGGTACGCAGGCAAAAACGGATGCGTCCCGACGCAAGTGAGCAAGTTGATTTTTCCAATCTGCTCCAAGCGTTTAAGCGCAGGAACAATTTCGCAATTGCAATCACGCTCCCACGTATTGATTAAAGCAATTTGACGGCGGTAGTAAAAATTCACCACCTCCATCATCTCGGAATCATTCTGCAAGCGGATTTTCTCGCGCTCCAACAACTCAAGTTGTTTATGCAAATGACGCGAGAATTTGTCTAAAAGCGAACGATCCGTCAGCATCGCCAGTAACGCCGACGATACGCTAAAATTCAAAGTGCCCGGCACGCCCTTTTCTTCCAGACGGTTGAGCATCTGGATAATCGGCAAGTACGTCTCCGCCATAGCCTCAAAAAACCAGTTCTCTTCCAAGAACCGGTCGTAAGAGGGTTCACGCACAAAAGGTAAATGTGCGTGAAGCAAAAGGTGTACTTTACCGGGCTTCGCCATTATTCCGTGCGTTTCACGACGATCGGAACGATTGTAGTCGGGAAGTCGCCATCCTTGTCCGTTGCAAAGACCGGAATGATCTTTGTGACATCCGGGAGGTCTTCTTCAAAGCTGAAAGTTCCATCCGGATTCAGCGGGAATGGTTCGCCACG
>CAMZFJ010000306.1 GCA_947306025.1 uncultured Fibrobacter sp. | reverse complement strand
CGAGGAAACTGTCACGGGTCATGGAAGAATACTTGGCTTCTTTCTTGTTCGAAAACGTCCAGATGGAACTGCGGTGGTATCCCTTCTCGTTGAAGTAGGCGGTGATTCGGTCCAATAGTTCCTTCTTCTGCTTTTTCGGCATCGTTTTCACTTTGCTTTTAGTAAAAGAGAAATCGATAAACGGGTAAATCGCCACGTGGTTGGCGCCGCTTGCGAATGCGGTGTCCACGTCCGCTTTGATGTCTTCGTAGGTTTGGTCGGGGAGCGCGAAGATGAAGTCCATGGAAACCGTTTCGAATTCCACGGCACTCAGGGCTTCTTTTAGTTTGTTTGCGTCAACCTTTTTGCGCCCGAGAATGTTCTGGTATTTCTCCTGGAACGACTGGATGCCTATGCTAATTTTTGTAACGCCAGCATCTTTCAGCCTTTGCAGCGTCTCGACATTCACGTTGTCGGGGTGCAACTCTACGCCGATGCCCTCAGTCACGATGAAATGTTCCTGAATCGCGTCTATGATTTCGCCGATTCTATCTGCGATCAGAGCGGGCGTACCGCCGCCAAAATACAGGCTGGTCGTTTCCTTCTTGCTCTTGTATTGACCGCCGACCTTGTGGATTTCCCTTACCAGCGCGTCAATGTACCTGTCGCACAGATCCTTCTTGTATACGGTCTTGCAATAGGGGCAGAACGTGCAGATGCTTTTGCAGAAAGGGATGTGGACGTAGAGCCCGAGATTTTCGCATTCCTCGAAGGGAAGAAAATCGTCGTATTCGTTTTTGAATAAAAAAGGCTTAATGGACCGGGTCAGCCACGCTTTAGTTAAAGTCGTTCTCAAACTCATTTAAAAAATCTCGTTAGCTTATACGTACTTGAGGTATGTCCTTACGGCTTCGAAGGCGATTTTCATATTGCATCTGAAAAGCAGGGTGTATTCCGCGACGAAGAAGTAACCGCATTCTTCGCAAAGGCCCGGAACGTCGATACACCTTCCGCATACCGAGATCTTTCCGTCTTCGATGACCAGGCACTGATAGCATGGGGTGGGGAAGCTGTTGTTGACGAGGTATGGGAGCGATGCCTTGAGATTGAATATCGGGTAGCCTTTGTCCATCATCTGCAAGATGGTGTCCGCAATCTTCTGCTTTTCTTCTTTGGATAAGAAAAGGTCTCTTGTGTCGGGGTAGGGCGTGTGGAAATTGAACGATACCGCTCTCACGTTTTTCGAGTCCTTCGCGATTTGGCAAACGTCTTGCACGGCATCCTTGTTGATCTGGTTGATGGCCATGTAGAAGCAGATGTTGTCTGCGGTGGCGTTCTTGACGTTTTCCATGATGGTGTCGAACGTGTTGCCTCTGATGGCGTTGTGGCGTTCCCTGTCGCCGTCAAGGCTCAAGAGAATCAAGTCCGCTTCGGGCAAGTCAATCGGCTGCGTTCCGTTCGTGACCACGTTCACAATCATGAAGCCCATTCTCTTGGCTTCGATGACCAAATCCCTGACGGTCAAATCGCCGTCTCGCCACAAGAACGTCTCGCCGCCGCAGAAGAAGAGGATGCGGGTGCCCATGTCGTACAAGGTCTGCATCTCTTTTTTGATTTGTACGTAGGGATGCATTATCGATGTGATGTTGTTGACGGAACAGTGCTTGCATTTCAGGTTGCAGCGGTCGGTTACAATGACGGTTCCCAAAATCGGGTCTTTCTTCTTGAATAGGACTGTCTTGAGCCAAAAGTTGGCGAAATATAAGAGGGATGAAATTTTCATAAAAATTTTCCTTTGACAAATGCATCTTTATCACTAACTCGCTAAGATATTATACAAAAAAGTGGACGTTGCGGAGTTGATTTTGTTTTTTGGCGTTTTTTTACGTGACTTTTTGAAAAAAAAAGATTGTTTTTTACGTAAAATTTAGAATAAAATAACTAAATTGAGCCGCTGTAATTGATTTTTGGTGACTTTGTGTGGATTTTGGAGGCTGAGAAAGTGTATTTTGGATGAATTTTGGGGCAAAAAAAGAACTTAGCTCGGAAAAATTGCATAATTATTATGTATAACGTAAAAATTTTACGTAACAAAATAGAAAAATTGGCATTTTTTCACGTAAAAAATGGCGTTTTTTCATAATCAGACTTTTTTTCAGGCCTTTCGCTTTGCAGAATTTTGCTTTCGTGATGATTAAACTATCTTTTGGTTAAATATCGCATTCTTAATCACCAACCACTGTTTACTAACCACTAGCACTGACCTCATTGCTCACAACCTCTATGCTCCACGTTTTTAGACACGAACTTCGCTTGATTTTTAGGGATCCGCGTTTTTGGATTCCGTTCATCATTCCGCCGGTGATTCTTGCGGCGAGCCAGGCCATTGCAGTTTCGCGTTACGGTGGGCAGATTATGGAGGGCATGGAAAGTTACATGATGCTTATGCTCGGTTGCTTGATGGCGCCGATGGGGGCGCCTTTGGCGGGCGATTCTTTTGCCGGCGAGCGCGAACGCAATTCGCTTGAACTTTTGCAGCTTTCTCCGATTGCTCCTGCGAAACTTTTCTGGGGCAAGCTCCTCGCGGTTATTCCGTTTCCGGTGGTGTTTGCGTTGCTTGCGCAGTTGGGCTATTGGTTCTCGCATTCTGAAATTACAACGCTGGAGGCCGTTGCTTCTATGCTTGGTGCGCTTTCGGCGGTGCTCCTCACGACTGCGTTCTCGCTAATGATCTCGCTTCGCGTTAAGACGGTCCGTGCGGCGACTCATGTTACTTTATTCTTTGTTATTCCTCTTCTTTTGCTTGTGCAAATGGGCCACGAAGTGTTTTTACAGGGCTTGTTCATACCGGTTGTGATTTTGGGTTTATCTATTGTAATTAGCGTTGCAGTGACTGTTATGGGAATGCGAAAATTTGTAAGTTTATAAATAACGATATCTTCCTCGTTTAGAGGAATTTTTTTTGCATTAGGAAAAGAAGAGTCTTAGGGTGGACTCCGTCCTCCCTAGTAAGGAGAATGCCTCTGCTTTCGCAGAGGCTTTTTAGCATCTGGACGAGGAGAGTTCGTGAGCAACAAACGCCTCGTATAAACGAGGCGTGGTTGTGAGAGAATCCGCTAACTTACATATTTCATCTTGAATTCAGCGGATTCGGTCGTTTGTTGGGAGGGCAAAGCCTTCCCTAGTTGAGGAGAAGGCTTCCTCATTTAGAGGAAGCCTTCATAAACGGGTAGTTATAAGCCGGGTTCTGTACTCCTTGCGGAGCGATGACCATCTCTCTGGACGAATCGTTACCGACCGCCTCAAGCGACCTACCCGGATATCCAGCTGGCACGGGCCGCACCAGGTCCTTGCGGACGGAATCCTGCTTGGTCTTGCACCGGATGAGGTTTACCTAGCCACTCCTGTCACCAGTCGTGCGGTGAGCTCTTACCTCGCCGTTTCACCCTTACCCGCATTGCTGCGGGCGGTCTATTCTCTGTTGCACTTTCTGTCGCGTTTCCGCGCCTGGACGTTATCCAGCATCATGCCCTGCGGTGCCCGGACTTTCCTCCAGCTTTGATTGCTCGCTGCCGGCGGCCATCCGCCACTCGTGGCAAAATGTAGAAAATGCATCTGAAACGTGCAAGATTCTAAACTTTAAATTAGTATATTATCTCCGTGAAAAAATTGATATTTTGTTTGTTGAGTTTTGCGGCCGCATCCTTTGCCGATGTGGTTGATTCTAATGCCGTTTTCCGCGTTGACGAAATCCGCTACAATATTGGCGATGCCTTTGACGATTC
>CAMZFJ010000305.1 GCA_947306025.1 uncultured Fibrobacter sp. | reverse complement strand
AAGGCGAGAGTCGCGCCCAAGCTGGTTAGGGCATGACCTAGCCAAAGGGGAGGGGCTTTAGCCCCATCTATAAGGTTGAATTTTTTTTATGAATAAGTCTTTTACTTTGTTGTTGCTTGCGTGTATAGCCTTGCTTGCTGCTCTTTCCGCGTGCGGTGATTCTGATGGCTGTTCGTCTTCTGGCGTTATTAAATCGTCGAATGTTATTCGGGATTCTTTTGTAGATGTTCGCGATGGTCAAGTTTACAAGACTGTAAAAATTGACAATCAAGTATGGATGGCGGAAAATCTGAATTTTGAAACTCCTAGAGAAGATAGAACTTATCGGGGTGGTCTAAATAATGCTGAAATACGTCATTATCAAAGAGGAACGAGCTTTTGCTATGATACATATTTAAGCAATTGTACTCGGTTTGGCCGCTTATACAGTTGGTCGGAGGCCATGGATGGTAAAGGACATTTCAGCAAAAATGCGGAAGGTTGTGGTGATAGTAAAACTTGTGCTCTGATTTTCCCAGTGCAAGGCGTGTGTCCGGTTGGCTGGCATTTGCCAACAAAAGCGGAATGGGATACTTTGCTTTTGTCAATCGGTGGCGTGGATGTTGCAGGCCGAAATCTTAAATCTAGAAAGGGTTGGCGTTGCCATGGGAATGGTCGGGATGCGTATGGCTTTTCTGCACTTCCGGCTGGTCAAAAACTTATTGATGGAATATATGATAAGTTCGATTCCGTTGATCGCAATACGGCCTTTTGGAGTTCTACTGAACAAGATACAAAGAGTGTTTTTAGTGCGTACTTGTCCTATAATGAAGATAAAGTAAATTTAACGGCTAACCTCAAAAACTTGGGCCTTTCGGTCCGTTGTGTCCAAGATAGACGAGAGAACGGATCTTCGGCCATTGCAGACTCTGTTGTTTCTGCTGTCATTCCGCACTCAGTTGCGGAATCGGCTTCAGTGTCATCCTGGAGGGACAAAGTCCCGATAGGATCCATGAAAGACCCTCGCGACGGTCAAACGTACAAGACTGTTACTATTGGCTCGCAAACTTGGATGGCGGAAAATTTAAGGTATAAAACGGCGAATAGTTTTTGCTTTAACGATAGTGCTAGAAATTGTTCTAAGTATGGGCGCTATTATGCTTGGTCGGCGGCACAAAAAGCATGCCCGGCTGGCTGGCTTTTGCCCACACGTGAGGATTGGAAATCTTTGATTTCTTTTGTTGGCGGTCCTTTTATGGGCGGTAAAATGCTCAAGACTTCAGAGGGATGGCATATAATAAACGGAACGGATGATTATGGATTTTCTGCATTTCCAACGGGTTATAGGAGCGAAAATGGACTTTATAGAGATGGTAATGCAAGCTTTTGGAGTTCGTCACAGGACAGTCTTTCTAGAGAATATTATTTGAGTTTGTATAATCATGATGGTCGAGTAAAAATTAAGTCAACACATGCAAAAATGTGGATTCCTGTCCGCTGCATCAAGGATAGACGAGAGACGAAAGACGAGAGTCGAGAGAAAAATGCCACTCCGTACCCCGTTGCGGAATCGGCATCTTCGTCATCCTGGAGTGTAATTGATTCGCAAAGCCTTTCTATGCCTTTAGCCCCGGATTTATTCCGGGGGATAGGATCCATAATAGATCCCCGTGATGGTCATATTTACAAGACGATAAATGTCGGCAATCAAACGTGGATGGCTGAAAATCTGAACTATAAAATATCGGGCAGTTTTTGTCATGAAAACGATACAAGCTGTTCAAAATTAGGGCGCACCTATCTATGGAAAACGGCAAAAAATGTGTGCCCTGCTGGTTATCGATTGCCTACGCTTAAAGAATTGGTCTCTGCTATTCGTGTTGCGAAAAGCGATTCTTTAGTTGCTGAAAAGTTTAATTCGAAATTTAAATCCTTTTGGACTTCAACTGAGTATGATAATGATTCTAATATGTGCTGCGTTCGCTATAAAAAAATTATGAGGCATGATCGTTATGCTTATTATAGGGATTATGATAACAAGTTGCCGGAAGAAGGATTTTTTGCAGATTATTGTCGAAAGGACAAAGATCTTTATGTTCGCTGCGTCCAAGATAGACGAGAGAACGGACCTTCGGTCCTACAGACGAGAGACGAGAGGTATGTAAGGCGAGAGGGTGATGCTGTCTCACCGGTCACAGATTCTTCTTCTGTCACCCCGGCCACAGCTTTAGCTGTCATTCCGCACCCCGTTGCGGAATCGGCATCTTCGTCATCCTCATCTCGTGTCTCCCTGAGTTCAGCTTCTGTGTCATCCTGGAGCGAAGCGATAGGATCCATAACAGACCCTCGCGATGGTCAAACATACAAGACCGTAAACATTGGTCATCAAACTTGGATGGCAGAAAATCTGAATTACAAAACGGCAAATAGTTATTGTTTTGCAGACAAAGAAAGTAATTGCGATAAATATGGGCGCCTTTATACATGGGCTGCGGCAATCGATAGCGCGGGCTCCTTTATTAAAAAAGGCTGGAAATGTGGATATGGAAATACATGTGAGTTATGGGATGATGTTCAGGGCGTTTGTCCGGAAGGGTGGCATTTACCTACGTGGATGGAATGGAAATACTTGATTTCTGCTATAGGTGGCAAAGATTCTTTGGGAAAAAAACTCAAGACGGCAACCGGTTGGTATAATAATGGAAATGGAACTGATGATTTTGGATTCTCTGCGTTGCCAGCGGGGTTCAAATTTGCTAATGGAAATTATAGCTATGAAGGGCGATGTGCTTTATTTTGGAGTTCATGGAATTTTCATAAGAATACGGATGCTTATGTAATGTTCTTGCGTTATTACAATGACTATGTTGTTCTGGATGATGAACCTGTGGACGAACGTAAGAATATGGGCGCTTCGGTCCGCTGCGTTAAAGACTTGGTTTACGATACGATTACAGATTCTCGTGATGGACATAAATATCGGGCTGTGAAAATTGATTCTCAAAAATGGATGGCCGAAAATTTGAATTATAAAACGCCAAACAGTTTTTGTTATGAAGATGCCGATAGTAACTGCACAAAATATGGACGTCTCTATACATGGGAGGCTACGGAAAATGTTTGCCCTGCTGGCTGGCATTTGCCAACGGTTGATGAATGGATAAAATTGATAGTGACTGCGGGTGGACTCGATGATGCATATTATTCGCTTAGCTCGAAGCATGGAACAGGCTGGGAAAAATGCGATATTTTTGTAGGATGTATGGAAACCGGAGGTTTAGATAAATATGGTTTTGGCGCGTTGCCTGCGGGTGGGCGTTGGCCTAGTAATTTCGACAAAGGTTCTTTTTACTACACCGGTGAAGGGCGCGAAACGTTTTTTTGGAGTTCTAAGAGTGATAATGAAGTCTTTGCAAAGAGTGTGACTCTCGGTGGTGATTATTTTCGCTCCTTTGTTCAAATGCAAAAAGTGAATAAGAACTCTGGATTCTCCGTCCGCTGCGTGAAGGATGAATAGCGATGAGGTGTGAGGTATGAGGTATGAGGTCAGTCCCCTTACAGGGTCCCTTTGAGGTATGAAATTTGTCATCCTGAGCGGAATGTAGTGGAGTCAATGGATCCTCTGCATTTGTATATTGACGTAAAAGCTTTTTATGAATAAACGTTTTTCTTTCCTTTTTGCCTGTTTTCTTGTGCTTGTCGCACTTGTGGCGTGCGGCGGTACGAATTCATCGTCTGAATCTATTTTGGTTTTGCCGTCTAGCGATTCTAAAGTGCCAAATGAGAAAGG
>CAMZFJ010000304.1 GCA_947306025.1 uncultured Fibrobacter sp. | reverse complement strand
GAATAATCTTCATCGATCCGCTTAAAGCGAAAACAATTTCAACCCGCCATTCTCCAAGCTGAGGATGGCGGGCTTTTTTATAAACTCCCCTGGAGACGCCACCACGCCATTGGGCGTATTCCAGATTCCAGAAATATGATGGTGACCGTGAATGCAAAAATCGCAATGTTCCTTCTTCAGCATGCGGTCGCCCCATTCCAGATATTCTTCAATCTTTATCTTGCGGTTTTCGCCATACTTACGGCTGTTACGCCCGACAAAACGAGCAAGCCCCATTCCCCAATCTGGATGTATTTGCTTAAAAAGGAATCGATTGAGCGGGAAATCCAGCACTTTGCGTAAAAAACGGTAACCGCAATCGGACTTGGGAACGCCATCGCCATGAGTCACAAAAATGCGTTTGCCCTGAATTTCAAGAATTACGGACTTGTGAACCTGCACGCCAAGCTTCTTCGGGAAAAAATCGCCATAGGCAAAATCATGGTTGCCTTGCAAAAGGTGCACCTCGACTCCAGACTCCACAAGCTCGGCAAAGGCGCGGTACAAATCGAAATGCGCCGACGCTATATAATAGTTGTACTCGTACCAGAACTCAAAAAGGTCGCCAATCACGACAACATGGCTAGCCTTGCCTTTCCACGAAGAAAGGAGTTCTATTAATTTTTGTTCCCTATTGGGGACTGCTCCGGGAGGTTCAATACCCAGATGGGCGTCACTAATAAAATAAGCAGGCAAATCCATACTAACAATCTTAATAAAATCGATGGCGTTCGTTTTTTTATATCTTTAGTACATGCGCTCCATCGTTAAATTTTTGAGCCCTGCACTTGTTTTTGTAGCCCTCCTTTCTGGATGCTCCATGAAACTCACGCAAGGCGACCTCGAAGGAATCCCCCTCACCGACGAAAAGTTCAGCTTTTTCGGGAATATTCCCTTTTTGTACGGGAACGATTCTTTGGAGCTTTCGCAAGACTTGTTGCGCGCTTACACCAAAGCGGTAAGCGAAACAGATTTCCCGCGAGAATCCTGCCGCGGCGAAGCGACCATCAAGGCGACAGTCCAGCAAAACGAAACGACTTCCGCATGGTATCTCGGAGTGCTAATTCCCCTGTGGCCAATACTCCCCGTCAACGAATCCTGGACTTATGCGCTTTCGGCACGTGTGTTCTGCAACGGCACCCTCGTTCGCCACGTAGAATTCGTTGAACAGCAAGACATTAGCGCTATCTTATATGGGCGGTTACGCACCGACCTCGTGAACAAAGCTTCTAACGAAATGCACCGCAAGCTCGTGCAACGACTGACATTCGAACTCAACTCGAACAGACTCACCGACCTGAACAGCGTAAGCGATTATTAAACGGCTACGCCATAGTTGGCAGAACTTAGCTCGCTTCGCTCTTAGAACTTAGTTAGTAGAACTTAGTTACTAAGTGCCTTCGGCACAGTTACTAGTTAATAGTTACTAGAATATCTTAATGTGAAATTCTCTAGTAACTAATAATTCAGAACTTGGAACTGCCGCAAAGCGGCCTCAGTAACTAGTAACTTCTAAGTTCTAAGTTCTAAGCTCTAAGTTCTATTTACTATTTTATAGAGCAATATGCATACTTTATATATCGTAGCGACTCCCATCGGGAACATGGAAGACATCACGTACCGCGCCGTGCGCATCCTCAAGGAAGTCCCCCTCGTCCTTGCCGAAGACACCCGTCATTCGAGAGTTCTCTTTGACAACTACGGCATCACGACCCCCATGGAAGCCTACCATGACTTCAACAAAGAAAAAGTCACGCCGAAGTACGTCGAATTTCTAAAGAATACCGGCGACATTGCTCTCATAAGCGATGCGGGAACGCCCGGCGTTGCAGACCCGGCATTCAATCTAGTGCGCGAATGCGTGCGCGAAGGCATTGACGTGCGCGCCATCCCAGGCCCATGTGCCATGATTACTGCACTCGTTTCGTGCGGCATGCCGACCGACCATTTTACGTTCCAGTATTTCTCGCCCAAGAAAAGCGCCCAGCGCATCCACCTCTTGGAAAAACTGAAAGACGAAGAAGCGACGCAAATCTTTTACGCAAGCCCGCACAACATCGACAAGTTCGTCGAAGAAATCAAGCAAGTCTTTGGCGACATCAAGATAGCGCTCATGCGCGAACTCACCAAGAAGTTCGAGGAACACCTCATCGGAACGCCCACGGAAATTTCGGCGCACTTCAAGGCGCACCCGCCCAAAGGCGAATTCGTGCTCGTGTTCAATCCCAAAGATAAAAGCGGACTGTGAGGCATGAGGCCGTGCTGCGCATTCTGAGGTTTGAGCAATGAGTTAAACATAATGCGTCATCCTGAGCGAAATACCCAAGGCATGAATTCGAAGGATTCAGTGAATTATCACAGAAATGCCCTGGATTCTTCCACCTACGGTGTCAGAATGACGATGTAAGCATTTACACAATCTAAGAAAAATGACCCCAAACGATTTTCTAACTAAACTTAAAGCTCTTCCGAAGGCGTATAAGATTTACGCCTCTGTACTTGCGGCTATAGAACTTGTGCTGTTCTTTGTGCGTCCGGAAACGCCGGGGCTTTACATACAACTTCCGCAGTTATTGCCAATCATTGCAGCACTCCCGTTCTTATTCATGAAGAATGTTCGCCGTCCGTTTTCGCGATACATGAACACATACGGGATTATCGTCTTTGCATTCCTCGCTATAGATTATCTCACGCGTAGCCATGCCGGGCTTTTCCAGATTGTCGCGACATTCATCCCGATGATGCTTTATTGGTTTTCGCTTTTCGCACGTTGGAACGCCAAACTATTCAAGCAAAAAGAAGCCCGCATCGCCCTTGCGCTTGCAACGCTTTCTTGGGGTTTTGTCGCATTCGCTTTCCCGCCTCTCCCACTCGGCCCCGCAATGCTTATTCTGCTTGTGCCGTGGTTCATCGTCTTGAACAAATACAATCGCGAGACCGCAGTCTTTGCGACATTTTGGGCAAGCATGGTCTACAACACCGTGAACTATTACTGGATCCGCAACGTCATGAACGTGGAAACAGCGCCCTCCGGCCTCATTTTTCTCGGACTCATTCTCCTCATCGCCTACCTCAGTTTGTTCAACGTTCTCGCTTCATTCGTTTATTCTACCGCCAAGAATTTAAAGATTAAAGGCAAGGCTTATCTGCTTGTCCTCTTCCCCATTTTCTATGCCTCCATCGAAGTGCACCGCACTACCGGCGATTTCGCTTTCCCATGGAACCACTTGGGATACACATTCGGAAACCATCTTGAATTACTCCAAGCACTTTCAATTATCGGCGTTTTCGGCTATACGATTCTCATCGTCGCCTCAAACCAAATTGTCGCTTACGCCTTCTTGCTAAAAAGCCGCAAGAAATTCGCACTCTTTGCACTTCCGTTCGTCATTTTTGCAGCCCTCTTGATTCACGGAAGCAGTGTGCTTTCGGCACCGGAGGCAGCCCCGTTCTATAACGCCCAAGCACAAGAGAATCCGGCCATAGCAATGGTGCAACCCAGCATTGCCCAAGGCGCCAAATGGAGCAAGGAGCGCTTTGATTCCATCGTCAACAAGACATTCAAAATGGCGATGGACAGCACAAAGCCAGGTACAAACATCATCTTGCTTGCAGAAACCGCTATCCCGGCACACATCCGCACTCAACCAGAGGTTATCGACCGTTTGCATCAAATTGCCGACGAAAAAAACGTAAATATCCTTACCGGAGCCCTGGACTACAAGCAAGTT
>CAMZFJ010000303.1 GCA_947306025.1 uncultured Fibrobacter sp. | reverse complement strand
TAAGAAGCGTTGGTCGTACCGTCTTCGTTGACACCCTTGCCCGGAACGTCAAAGTCTTCGGCTTCAACCTTGCCCGGAATGGCGCGAGCGGTACCCTTGAACGGAGTCTGCGGTTCCGGTTCGACCGGCGTGAAGGTCACATCGTTCTGGCCCTTGTTAAGGTTCTTGGCAAAGTAATCTTCGAGCCAAGTCATTGCGGCACGCTTTCTACCGTCCTTTTCCATGATACCGGTATTTGCAGCCCAAGTTGCACCGTTGATGTAACCCCAGATGGTAATGCCCGCGACCCACGGCGTTTCCCACATGAACGGGATCTGGTTGGCGTAGTCGTTCTTTTGCTTGTTGTCATCGGCTTCACCGATATCGTATTCAGAAACCAAGAGCGGGAGGCCCGTTTCGTTGTGGATTCTCGTCATTTTGCTTTCGAAATCGGACTTGCTCATGCCCTTGCAGTCATGTGCCTGCTGGCCGTAAGCATCCACCGGAGCGCCATTCTTGACGATGGTCTGGATGAGTTCGATACCTTCGTTCATCTGCCAAGAGAGCGTGTTATAGTCGTTATAGATAAGCACTGCTTTCGGCCAACGTTCGCGGGCCATCTTGAAAGCGGTCGTGATAAAGTCGTACTGGTGCTTGCCATTGACAACGCGGTCGCCACCGAGAGCTTCGATGATGTAGGAGCCACCGCATTCGGTATCGTCGGTGCTACGGCCTTCTGCACCGGCAGCCGGCTTACCGTAACCGGAGTGGTAGTTGTCGCCAGCCCAAATAGCTTCGTTCACCACGTCGATGTATTCAAGGTCCGGGAACTTGGCGGCAACGGCATCAAACCATTCTGTAATGTATTTCTTGGTGAGTTCTACGGTAATGCCCGGATTTTTCTTTTTGCAAAGGAAGTTCGGGTACTGGGAACCCCAAACGAGAGCATGGAACTTGAAATGGCGCTCGCCCGGTTTTTCCTTGGCCCACTTGTAAGCGCCTTCGCACTTGTCGTAGTTGTCCCAAGCGAACTTGCTCGTGCCGCTGTTGCCGTTAGAAAGGGAATGGATGGAGCCCCACTTACAGCCGTTTTCAGGCGTAATCTGGTTCCAGTAAGTGCCCATGTCGTCACGAATTTGGCCACTCGTCGTGATGTTACCGACGAACTTGGCGCCACCATCGGCGAGAGCGGCGTTTGCAATAGAGGCAAAGCCTGCGATGGCAGCGACAGCAAGAGAGAAAGATAATTTTTTCATATTCCTAATCCTTAACCCTAAAAAGTTAAACATCCATATAACCATTCTAAACATATTCTCGTTTTTATGGATTGCTCAAAAAACGCAAATACTTATCATTGATAAAAAATCCATGATGGAATATTTTTTTATGGAACGTGGCGTTTTTATTTGATGCGGTGGCCGGTGAGGTCGAAGCGCTTGCCGTTTTTCTCGATGTAAAGCTTGTTGTTTTGGACGCGGAGGAAAGATTTTCGAGATTCGCCGGGAAGTGCCACGCGGGATGCACGGATTCCAACAGATTCTTCGCATTTTTCGCCTTCGCAGAAACGGATGTTGTCGATATTCACGTAATTGCCGACAATTTGCATTTTGAGGACATGTTCGCCAGCGGAAAGCTCGCCCACTTTGGATTGCACGGCAGAATAGGTCGCCCAATCTTCGCCCTGTTTTGCGATGATGCTATCGGAAACGCCTTTTCCATCGACAAAGAATTGCACGCCGGCCTTTTCGGAAGCGGTCGCCATCAAGACTTCAACGGCATATTTAGCGGTTTTCGCAACATTAACGGTGTATTCGAGCCACTCGCCCTCTTGCGTGTAGCCCACAGCATAACCCTTCGAGAGGTCTGCGGAATCTAGGACGACGATATCCACGGCATCCTTGCGGTAGAAACCGCCCTCGTTGTCGGAGGACTTGTCATAGAACGAGACACGGCTACCGCCAAGGTCGTAATTTTCGGCTTCGATTTTTCCGGGGATTGCAAGAGGAGTGCCAGCAACGGCAACGCCATCTTCGCCGATTTTGCCAAACGGATCTTGCTTGGGCGGGTTCGTCTCGACAGTATCGGCCCAAGCCATTTGCATGCGGTCCACGCCGGATTGGTTCACGATTTCGAGCTTAGTATTGACGCCTTCGCCGCTGCGCTTGGTCATGCTGTACCAGTCACCATCACGGAGGCCCGGCCAGTAGAAACTGCCCATTTCCCATTCTCGCAGCTGATCGGACATGCCGCGGATGTAAGCCATGAAGTAGTTGGTGGGAGCCTTGTTGTAATCTTGATAATCGTAATGCACGCCGTTCTTTTCACCGGGGCTCATGGCGCCACCCCATTCCGTGCAAACGGTGCGGTCAATGTACTTGCCCACCTTGCCCTTGAAGCTGTTTTTCCAGCCTTGTTCGGTGGTGATGCTCATGTTCCAAAACGTGTATTCATGAACGGCAAAGAGGCAGCCTTCAAATCGCGGGTCGTCAGCAATGTCCGGGACGTTCCAAGCGAGGCCGGAGCCATCGAGCAAAATGTGGTCGCGCGGGACGTTCGGGAATTTCTTGAGCCATTCCGCATAGAGGTTGCGAAGTTCGTCCTTGCTATACATGTGCGGTTCGTTGAAAATTTCGAAATAGGCATTCGGATGGTCGCCGTAATGTTCGACGAGCTTGGCCCACATTTTCCACCAATCATCCATGTTCTTCGGACCCGCAGGCTGCGCGGGGCCCCAATAGCCCATCGCCACTCGCCCATGTTCAAGGGCCGCATCCAAGGCGCCCGAATACATGTCAAAAGCTTTGAGAATGGTCGGTTCGTTCACCGGCATGCGCACGCTGTTTGTGCCGAGCACTTCCTGGAACTGCCCGACAATACGGTCGGCAATGGCATAAGCCGATTCGTGATTGTCCGAAAGGCTAAGGCCCGAAAGCACCAGCACATCGGAGACGAAGTTGTCGCGTTTATCAGCCCAGTTGACGCCGCGGAATTGGCTGGTGACGGCAAACGAATTTGCGCAAAGAAGAAAAGCTAAACCAAGAACTCTTAACGATTTCATAATAGCATCCCGTTTTAATTGTTCTACTAACCCACTTCTAAAAGTATTCTTTGAAAGAGGCGAGTAACCAAGGGGATGCTAAAGTTCTTTTGTCAATTTATCAATAGGAAAAAAGCCCCGGACTGTTGTGAGTCCAGGGCCTTGTGAGTGAGGAGGAAATCCGATATCAATAATTGACTGGATGGGGCTAAAGCCCCAACTCTTTGGCTCGGTTATAAAAATGAGCAAGCTCATTTTTGCAACACTCGCCTTCTGAGTTGTCTTCGCTGCGCTCAGGATGACGGATGCCGATCCCGGAATAAAAGCAACCAAGGCGAACGCTGCGAAAATGCTTGCATTTTCATAGCTGAGCCGAAGGGCTTTGTACTTGTACAAATCCGGGATGACAAGTGCCGCGCGGGTGACAATTAGTGGACGGAGAGTTTCATGGTCTTTTGCATGGAGCCGCTCTTGACGATGGCAAAGTACATGCCGGGTGCAAGAGGAGCGTTCTTGCCGAATTCGGCGAGGCCTTCGCCGTGACCGCGTTGCGTCCCAACGTACTGTCCGTTGACACTGACGAGATGAACAACATAATCGTTTGCGGGTGCGTTTACCATCAAGGCGATGGATGCACTCGAATGCGGGACGCGGCTCACGGAGAGCGATGCATTACGCATTTGTGACTGCGGGAGCGCCGTCGGGTCAGCCGTAAAGTTGTACCAATCTACATTAGCGAGGTAAGAGTCTTCGCCGGTGT
>CAMZFJ010000302.1 GCA_947306025.1 uncultured Fibrobacter sp. | reverse complement strand
CGGGCAGCGAGTGCTGAATCCTTCGGCAGAAAGAATCGGGTCCACCTTGCCTTTCCATGCGGTGCAGAAGCGGAACAGCTGACCACCCGGAAGCGAAGTCTTTGCAGCCTTGTGCTTGGCAGCCCAAGTCTTTACATAATTCACGCCCGTCACTGCGGTATCAGGAATCGAAAGCACCTTGGCGTACTTGCTCGTGTAAGCGGCATAAGTTCCGGCAGCAGACATTGGAGCCTTCCAGAAGCCTTCCGTAAACCCTGTGCGAAGAGCGGCAAAAACAGGAGACGGTTTATAGACTCGAATCGTCTTATCCACCATCTGCTCCGGATTTTTTTTGCAATCCACATCATGATCGATTGCCATCAAAGAATTTGCATCCACCTTGCATTGGGCGAGACACTTTGTTCGCGCCGCACCTTTCTTGGGACACGGTTTCCAGACCGTCGTATCGACTTTCACGAGGGACTGTTTTCCAAAAGCCTTCGTCTTTGTTGCAGCCTTAGCCACTTCGTCAAGCGTCTTAAGAGCCTTTCCACTCCCCTTTTCGGCATCACCAAACAAATACCTGATTACACCCGTGCAGGCATTAGCCGCATTGGCCATCCCGCAAACCTTTGTTCCAAATCCATACGCGAATTGCGATGGGCAAGCAGCAAAGGCTTCATCCGGCATCTGCTTGAAAACCTTCGCGTAAATATTGGACGCATTCTTTGCAGACATCTTGCCGCAATAAATTTCTTCCATTTCACCGGAATCCACAATTTTGCGAACCTTTTTCCAGTTGTTAGAATCGACAGCATTGCGGAGAGCTTCCTGTGCAAACGCCCCCTGAGCCAAAAATGCGGAAACCAACCCCGCCATAAAAATCTTCTTCATTTTTTCCTCTTTAATTTCACTGGTTCCCTTGCATAGCTCGGGATGACTGGTTGAATAGTTTAAATATATTACGAATTATAACCAATACTTAACGCAGAAGCAAAAAAATTGTTGCACACTAATAATATTTTACTATTGCTAGCCACCTGTTATGTAGGTTTTCTATCTTTGGCACCATGTTTAATGCAGAACTCACACGCAATGAATTCCCGATGCTCGTCGCCGGCGACAAGGAGCAAAAGCCCCTCGCCTTTTTGGACAGCACCGCCACGACACAAAAACCCGCCTGCGTCATCGATGCGATGGACGATTTTTACCGTGAGCACTACAGCTCCGTAAAACGCGGCGTTTACCGTTTGAGCGCCCGCACCACGGAAGCGTTCGAAAAGACGCGCAAGGACATTGCGAAGTTCATCAACGCAAAAACCGAAGACGAAATCGTTTTCACCCGCGGCACCACCGAGAGTATCAATCTCGTGGCCTGGAGCTACGGACGCAAGTTCTTTAACGAAGACGACGAAATTTTAATAAGCGCATTGGAGCATCACGCCAACATCGTGAGCTGGCAACTCGTTGCCGAAATGAAGGGCGCTAAAATCAAGGTCATCCCCGTCAAGGACGATGGCGACTTGGATTTGTCTGCACTCCCCAACTTGCTCACGCCCCGCACCAAGATGGTCGCAGTCGCCCATGTAAGCAATTCCGTCGGCACCGTCAACCCGATCGAAGAAATCATCGCCACGGTGCGCAAGCTCGCCCCGCAATCGAAAATTTTGATTGACGCCGCCCAGAGTTCAAGCCACATCAAGATTGACGTGCAAAAGTTGGACTGCGATTTTCTCGCCTTCAGCGGCCACAAGATGTACGGTCCGACGGGAATCGGCGTTCTTTACGGCAAGTACGAAGTACTCGACAGCATGCCGCCCTGGCACGGCGGTGGCGAAATGATCAAGAACGTGACATTCGAAAAGACAACTTACGCCGACGTTCCCGCACGCTTTGAAGCAGGCACACCCGCCATTGCCGAAGTTATCGGCCTCGGAAAAGCGGTGGAATGGCTGAACGAAAAAGGCCTCGACAACATCCGTGAACACGAAGCGCAAATTACGCAGTACGCCTTGAAGCAGCTCGCCGAAATCCCGCAAGTGAAAGTCCTCGGCAACCCGAAGGAACGCGGCGCACTCATCAGCATCACGTTGGACGGAATTGCAGTCGGCGATGCAGCCATGATTCTCGACGAAGAAAACGTGGCAGTGCGCAGCGGGCACCATTGTGCGCAACCGGTAATGGACCGCTTTGGGCTCGACGCCACGCTCCGCTTGAGCTTTGGCGCTTACACGCTCGAACGCGACATCGATCGATTTGTTGCAGGAATCAAGAGAGTGATTAGGCTGTTCGCTTAGACAATCACACCATTAGAAAAGCCTCCCCAATGAACTCAAAGGGGAGGCGTTTTTTATTTAAACCGTAACTAGAAACTAGTCTTTAATGCAGCGAATTGCAAAAGCGCTTCTCATATCTGCAGAAAGGACATCCGTCCTAAAGACAGCAGTCAAAACCAGCACATACGCGTTTGTTTCATCCACCATCGAAGAAGACCACAAGTCTCCGTACTCGCCTAACAAATCGTAAACTCCTTCAGCAGTTCTGCGTCCCGAGGGAAGTGCAGAAAAATCGTAATCGTCCGTGCCGTTACCGCTATCTTTCCAACCACTCTTCGCCTTGAGTTTCGGTCCAGACGTATACTTGCCACCCAAAGCTTCAATTAACGTTTCAAATTCTTCTTTAGACGGAAGATGCCAGCCTTGAGGACAAATTCCCTGCACAGGATAAGTCGGAGCACAAGTTGTTGAGCCATAACCACAGCCCTTGCCGTTTGTACTCAAGCCGCCCAAGGTATCCATAATGCCGGCCCATGTATAAAGACGACCATACTTGTCGCAATTCGAGGCAGATTTATCATAACAGAAACTATGATTCACCTGATAATTGAGGTTTTGCGCCATCCAAATTTGATTTTCCACCTTGACAGCACCATATGTTTTCCCATCACGATAGTCTACAAAAGTAGGTTCAAACGCTTCAACAACCTTGCTGCTACTGGATTCGCTCGAAGAGCTATAAGTTTCAACAACAGAAGAGCTAGATATTTGGGATGTAACTGAGCTTGATGACTTATCGTCATTTTCATCAGCACTATTCACTGATTCGCAGGCCATGAAGAATTGCGAACAAATCGCAATAATTGGAATAAGTTTTTTCATAATTAGACTCCTTTGGTTAATTTGGTCTCAAATTACAAAAAAAATGATTTTTTAAGACCTTATTATTAACGCAATTTTTTAAATGTTTTATAATTTTATCCTTAATTGCGCTATTTTATACCAAAAATCAGATTTTTCGGGCAAAAAAAGGGATTGTTGTTACAAAAATCCTCGCATTCGAAAGAAAAACGAAAGGCTATCGCGAAAACGACATAATCAAATCATTCATGGCAAACCATCGTTTGCAAAATAAAGAATTTTGTCAACGGCTGATTGCAGAACAAACAATCGCCTCGGTCATAGCGATTCGAGCAAGCTCGATCGCTGCGACTCTCGACTTACAGTTGTTTGCAAAATTTCACAAGTTTTACTTTTCAAAAGATTTTGCTTGTATATTGGTTCTCCGAAAATAGATGAGATCTCTAAAATCTCGCCCAAAATCGCACTTGCGCTAGTTGCGTTGAAATACGTTTTTTCTGGAGATAAACTTAAAAAGTATCTGAAGCCAGCCATCGCAGGACTTAAGGCTCTCCCAAAAGACGAAGCGGAAGACTTTCTCACTCAAACTTTTATATATTTACGCAAGTGGTTCAATGGCGAAGCCAAGGAGCAATTCAAGATGGATTTCAAGAAATGCAGC
>CAMZFJ010000301.1 GCA_947306025.1 uncultured Fibrobacter sp. | reverse complement strand
GAACGTGAATTTTCCAAGATCCGTGCTGGCCAGGCTAGCCCGGCTATCCTCAATGGCGTGCGTATCGATTATTACGGTACTCCGACTCCGATTTCTCAGGTGGCTAAGATTTCCGTGCCTGAACCGCGCATGCTCCTCGTGACGCCGTGGGAAAAACAGCTCGTCGATGCCATTGACAAGGCAATCCTTGCAGCAAACATCGGCCTTACCCCGATGAAGGACGGCAACTGCATCCGCGTGACGCTCCCGATCCTCACGACTGAACGCCGTAAGGAACTCGCAAAGCTCGCTCGCAAGCATGCCGAAGATGGTCGCGTGGCAATCCGCAATATCCGCCGCGATGCTAACGACGCTATCAAGAAGAACAAGGATTTGCCGGAAGACGAAGTCAAGAAACAGCAGGACGAAATCCAGAAGGCTACTGACAAGGCTATCGCCGAAATTGATCGCTTGCTTGCCGAAAAGGAAGCAGACATCCTCAAGGTGTAGTCCGGGGCTTGCGTGGCAAATCAACTTAGACATGTCGCTATCATCATGGACGGTAACGGGCGTTGGGCTCGAAGCCGTGGCTTGGAACGTTTCCTCGGTCACCGCAAGGGGACCGAGTCTACTATTGACGCTGTCGAGGTGGGTGTAAATCTCAAGCTCGAACACATGACCTTGTATGTTTTCAGTTCCGAGAACTGGGGACGCCCCTCCAAGGAAGTGGATTACTTGATGAACCTCCTTATCGAGATGGTTGTCAAAGAAATTCCCGACCTCATGGAAAAGAACGTGAAGCTCACGGTCATCGGCAATATGAACCGCCTCCCCGAAAAGCCGCGTGCGAGCCTCCAGTCCGCAATTGATATTACTGAGAACAATACGGGCATGCAGTTGAACCTCGCCATTTCTTATGGTGGCAGGCAAGAAATCGTGGAAGCTACGAAGTCTATTGCTTCACAGGTTGCTGCCGGTACGCTCAAGGTTGATGATATCGACGAAACTTTGTTTGCAAAAAATCTTTATTTGAAGGGTGCTCCCGATCCGGATCTTGTTATCCGCACCGGTGGAGAATTCCGCCTTTCGAACTACTTGCTTTGGCAGGCCGCATACAGCGAGTTCTATGTGACGGATACGCTCTGGCCCGATTTTACCAAAGAAGAATTCATGAAGGCTGTCGAATTTTTCAAGACCCGTGAAAGACGTTTTGGGAAGGTGTTGCATGAGTAATCTTGCGCAGCGATTGATCACCGCATTTATCGCGATTCCGATAGTTTTTGTTTGTTTATGGTACAACGATTTTAGCCGTATTGGACTAATGGGCTTTTTGAGTGCCGTGGGTTCTTGGGAATGGGCCCGCATGGCGACCAAGATGTACAATGGGCCTGACATGCGCTATTTGTCGTTTGCATCGTCGTTGGCTTTGACGCTTGCTTGGGCGCTTTCTAAGGGCGGCTATTTTGGTCTCCCGGCAGTGCCTTATGTGTTAGGCATGACGTTCCTCGCGGTGTTTGCCATTTATATTGGCGTTGCATACGCAAAAGTTGAAATTGAAAATCTGTTCCCTTGGCTTGTGATGCAGCTCGGCGCTCCGCTTTATATGGGCCTTTGGGGCGGCATGAACGTGCTCATGATGGGTAACGGTCACGGCCTTGAACATTGCTATCCGTTCATCTTGGTGATGACTGCGGTGTGGCTTTGCGATACGGTGGCTTACTTCTTCGGAAAGTTTGCGGCTGGCAAGGGACCTTTTGGTCGTCATCCGTTTGCTCCGAGCATCAGCCCCAAAAAGACTTGGGAAGGTAGCGTTGCGGGCTCTCTCGCTACTATCGCTTGGGTCACGTATTGGGTCAAGTGCAGCGCTTCTCTTGCATCGTTCGGCGTGGAATTCACTTGGACTTCTGCGATTGTCATTGGTTTGCTCATTACAGTTGCAGGGCAAGTGGGCGACCTTCTGATGTCTGCGCTCAAGCGTTGGAGCGGTACGAAGGATTCAGGCAATTTGTTCGTGGGTCACGGTGGCGTGCTGGATCGTTGCGATTCATTCCTCTTGGCTGCTCCGGCTCTTTACATCTTCATGGATTTCTTAAAGACCCTTGTATAAGGCGTAAACGGAAAGTTTAAAGGAAGACCGTAACTGAATTTCTTCGGTTACGGTCTTTGTTTTAGCAAGGGATATTTTTTTAGGAGCTTTTACAGGAATTATTTTTTAGGAAATGTAGGGTTCTTTCCCCCTATGCCGTGTTCTTCACGATATATCGCTAGGTAGTCAATCACTCCGGATTCGGCTCCCTTTACGGGAATGTAGCGCAGGTTGTTTTGCTCGTCGATGATGATGGTGAGGCCTGCAATGTAGTTTATCCAGTGGTAATCTTCGTGATATTTCAAAGCGACTTTGCCTTTTGAACCGAATACGGTGAGTGGCATTACGAGGATGTCGTGCGAGACCATAATGCTCACCCGTTTCCACTTGGGCAAATTCTTGAGGATGACTTTTTGCATGAATTCTTCGGCGCGGGGCGAGAGTTCGTAAAGTGCGTTGGAATAGCCGCCATCGTATGCCCAGTGGGCCATGAGTTCAACGGAGCCGCCCTTCATTCCGAGAGATGTACCGTATTGTGCGAGGGAATCGGCAGAAATTTTCAAGAACCAGTTTCCGGTGATGTCGTAATTGGTAATGAGCTTGGGAAGTTTTGTTTCGCCGCGGCCTTTGGAAATGTTGTTGGCTGTTTCGTTTGTGCGCACAAACCCCGATGTGATATACGAAAATTCTTCATCGTTTTTGAGGGTGGCGCCTAAATCTTGGGCCATCTTGACGCCCTTTGCGGTTAGTTCTGTTTCTATGGCGACATTGTCTTCGCGCTCGGAATGTCGAATCATGAATACGGCTTTTTCGTTTTCGCGAAGGCTATGGTAAACATCGGCAACCGTTGCGAAACCGTCGGCATCAAGTGTGATTGAAGTTGCAGACGATTGCGGTTGCGGCGCTTGTGCCGAAGATGACGAAATGCTCGAAGACGAAATTCTATGATGCGCCGAGGAGTGCGCTGAACTTGATGAAGTCTGCTTTGCCGATGAAGTTCTCTCGCTTGCGGAATGTGCGGAACTTGCAGTTGCCGAGGAATCGGCAATTGTCGCGGAACTCGAGAGAATAACCCCTGTCGATGTGCGGATGCTTGACGATGATAGCGTATCGTCTGAATCACTCGGCGATGAATTGGCGCTTTCGCTTGCTTTGACGGCTGTGGGTGATTTGGAAGAATCACCGCAAGAAATCACGGTGGCAAGGCTTGCAATGGCGGCGAGTGATAAGGTGATGTTTCGCATTTACGATCCCCATTGATAATCACCTGCGTCATAAACAGGCTTTTCGCCGTTGAATCCGCGTGGGCGTTTAATCTTGTCGTCGAACAAGGTCTTGTTGAAAATACGGAAGTCGCCGCGTTCGTAACTTTGGAATGAAATGTGGCAGAAAATGGGGCCTGCGGGCATGTATTCGCTATAGCTCATGGAGCGCTCGCCGGCGGTGTAAAGGTAGTTGTAATATTTCCCATTGAATATAATGTGCAGTCCGATATTTCCGACCGTGAACCAGCGACCTTTCGCAAGGATGTTTTCGTGATGAGTGTCGTCATAGTCCATTACCACGAATTCTGCATCGCCATTCTTGTCGAGATGGAATCGGTACTTGTGGTTCCCGCCACAGCAACGCCCGTCAAAGAACCAAGTGTAACCGCTTGCGGCGGCGATTCGCGGGTCGCGCACGCTAGTATCGGGGTGGGCGATTTGCTCGTCGGACACGAG
>CAMZFJ010000300.1 GCA_947306025.1 uncultured Fibrobacter sp. | reverse complement strand
GGCACCAAAATCACAGTCTCCATCCCCATGAAATGGAGCAAAGAAACCAAGCCCAACGCCACCGACAAGAAAAATTTAAAGACGCTATCGCTCAAGGGCATGCGCGTTCTGCTCGTCGAAGACAACGAAATGAACCGAGAAATCGCACAGGAGCTCCTGGAAGAAAATGGCATTATCGTCTATACCGCCGAAGACGGGGATATCGCGGTAGAAAAGGTCCGAGCTTCAATGCCGAAGGATTTTGAGCTGATCTTGATGGACGTTCAAATGCCACACATGAACGGGTACGAAGCCACAAGACAAATCCGCAAGCTCGAGGACCCGCAAAAATCAAACATTCCCATCATCGCCATGACCGCAAACGCGTTTGAAGAAGACAAGAAAAATGCCCTCGATGCAGGTATGAACGGGCACTTGGCAAAGCCAATCGACATACAAAGGCTTATCCAAACACTAACAGAATTTAGAACCAACTGACAAAGTTTCAAATATTTTTTTATAATAAATATTGAAAAGACAAGGAGATAAATATGAAAACCAAATTCTCACGCCTCACACTATCACTCATTATCGCAGGTGCCCTTGCACTTGTGACAACCACCTTCACCGGCTGCTCTTTAATAAAGAAGGTGCAGGCGGCAAAAATCCTCATCAAGACAAAGGTGGAATACAAGGACCTCACCTTTGACAACGTCGATGTTTACGATGACATTCTCGATCTCGTGAACAACGGTATGAACGGCTTTTTGCCGAATCCGAAAGCCGTCATGTTGGTCAAGGACTTGTCGCAGAACATCATCAACAAGAATCTCGGTAATGCAAACTTTGACGTTAACCTGAACGCCAACAACACCGGCAAGGATACCTTGTGGATCAACAAGCTTCAGATCGAAATCAAGTTCGATACGCTCGTTACGGTTCCGCTTACCCTCAAGGACACCATTAGACTTGCTCCGGGCGACAACGACCTGCACTTCAACGCCGCATTCCCGTTGGATGCAAAGATCTTTAAGTTCAAGGAAATTCAATACTACGGCATCGCCGGCTTTATCGACGTTTCCCTCACCGAAGGTGGCGAATCCGTTTCTCAGGACTTCGAAATCAAGAGAGACGTAAAGCCCGAAGATGTCGAAAAACTCCAGAACCTCGTCCGCGACAGATTGTTCGACCTTCTCGTGAACAAATGGCTCGGAAAATTAGCTAAGTAATTCAATAAAAAAACGGATATGACAAAACGCAACTTTGTTCCGGAAAATTTAAATCCGGACGATGAAAAAGAAATATCAAAATTATATCGCTCTCTTTTACAACGCGATATTCCAGTGAACACAGACAAGCTCCGCCAATGGATTTTGGATTGGAGTGAACTCGAATCGGTGCTCGGCGAAGTGAGTTGCAGACGTTATGTCGCAATGACTTGTGACACCCGAGACGAGAAAGCGTCTAAGGCATACGAACAGTTTGTCGAAAATATTCAACCGCTCATGATTGAATACGACGACAAGCTGAACCGTAAGCTGATGGCCCATCCGTCCAAGGACTCCCTCAAAGGAGAATTTGGCGAATGGCTCAAGGGCGTTCAAGTATCGCTAGACCTGTTCTCTCCGGACAACATTCCGCTTGAAACCGAAGAAAACAAGGCCGTACAAGCGTACCAGAAAATCACGGGCAGCATGAGTGTTGAGTTCGATGGCGAAGTCAAGACCATGCAACAGCTCGCCGCCTACATGGAAAAGACCGACCGCGATCTCCGTGAACGCGCCTGGAGAGCCATGTGGGAACGCCGTCTCAAGGACAAGGAAGCGCTTGATAATTCTTACGACAAGTTGTTCAGTATCCGAAAACAAATTGCAAAGAACGCTCACTGCAAGGATTTTATCGACTATATCTTCCTTGCAAAGCATCGCTTTGACTACACCCCGGCGGACTGCGAAAATTTCCACGAGAGCATCGAAAAGCTCGTGCTCCCGTTGCAAAAGGAAATGTACAAGCGCCGCGCAGAAAAGATGGGGCTTGCAAAGCTCCGTCCGTGGGACTTGGATGTAGACCCGCTGAGCAGGCCGCCTCTCAAGCCGTACCAGAGCGGTGACGAGCTCATTGAAAAAGTAGACAGCATTTTCGAAAGCATCCACTCGCAAGCAGGCAAGTGGGCGCGCGAAATGCAGGCGAAAAAGTTGATCGACCCGGATAGCCGTCTAGGGAAAGCTCCCGGCGGTTACCAGATTGGTTTTGACGAAAGCCGCCTCCCCTTCATTTTCATGAATTCCGCCAATACGGACCGCGACATTTACACGCTGTTGCATGAATCCGGACATTCGTTCCACCAGTTCGCGCTTGCGAACCAGCCGATTTTCGCCTACCGCGATGTCCCAGCTGAATTTGCCGAAGTCGCAAGCATGAGCATGGAACTCATTGGCATGTCGAACTTGAAGCCGTTCTACGGCGACGACCACGAAGCCATTGTCCGCAGCACCGAAGGCGAACTTGCCGACGTGATTTGGCTGTTCCCGTGGGTCGCAAGCATCGACAGTTTCCAGCATCGCCTGTACAACTTCCCGGAGCATACCGCCGAAGACCGCAGCGATATCTGGAGCGAAATCATGGACCGCTACGACGCAGGGATTGATTACAGCGGTCTTGAAGCCGTGCGCAGGAACCTGTGGCAAAAGCAACTTCATTTGTTCGAATGTCCGTTCTACTACATTGAATACGGCATCGCACAGATTGGCGCTTTGCAGGTGTGGGCCAACTTCAAGAAGGATCCGCAAAAGGCAATTGACGACTTGTTCAAGGCCGAAAGCCTGGGCAGCAGCCGTCCGTTACCGGAGCTTTTCGCCACAGCAAACATCAAGTTCGATTTCACGCCCAAGACGTTGGAACCCTTGATGCAAGTTGTGTGGGACGAGCTTAGTTAATAGTTACTAGTTAGTAGTTAAAAGTTACTAGAGATTGTAACATGAACATTTCTAGTAACTAGTAACTGAGAACTCATTAACTGTGTCGTAGGCACCTCAGTAACTAGTAACTTAGAACTATTAACTGCTAATTTTTTCAAAAAAATCAATTTTTTTGAAAAAATTAGCCCAATCCCCTTGACAAACGAAAAATAAAAAGTTATAATTGGCGCACATCCTAATGGAGGGATGGCCGAGTGGTTGAAGGCGCACGCTTGGAAAGCGTGTTTACCTTACGGTAACGAGGGTTCGAATCCCTCTCCCTCTTCTAAAAATTTTTCGAGGTACCTAATGGCTGAGTCTCAAAGAGTTTATCTTGATGATATCTATGCTAGTGAAGAATGCCAAGGTTCGGTTTTCCGCGCCGTTGTTATGATGGCTCACGAAGCTCGTTTCATCAATAATCAGTCCAAGCAGGGTTACATCCAGCTCACACAGAAGCCCACTACAATCGCTATGAACCGTTTCAAGGAACATAAGCTTACGATGGTTGAAAAGGGCGTTAATGACGTGACTGAAGAAGCTGTAAAGGCTTCCGTTGCTGAAGTTGCTCCGACTGCAGAAGCAGTTGCTGAAGCAAGCGATGCAGCTGCAGACGCATTCTAATCTTCGAAAAAAGAAAATTCAAAAAGACCGCTACTCCAGCGGTCTTTTTTGTTTTGCAATCGTCATTGTGAGCAACGCGAAGAATCCAGGGCTACTCCGGCTGTCTTTTTTTGTTTTACAATCGTCATACTGAGTGGCGAATAGCCACGAAGTATCCAGTCATTTTTCAAGACTTAACTGGATTTCCCCCGGGCATCCATCAAGTTTAATCTCTCTTTAAAATTCTAGAA
>CAMZFJ010000299.1 GCA_947306025.1 uncultured Fibrobacter sp. | reverse complement strand
GAACAGAAAACACCTGTCGATCAAATACAGGAAACATATGCAGTAAGAGCGAAAATGGGACCAGCAGCAGAACTGCCGTCCGAAAACTCACAATAGCGAAAGCCAAATATGCGCCTATTGCATAGGAAATCATTTCTTCTTATCCGCCTTTCTTCATATTCAAAGACCAGTAGATTGCCTGAAACACACGTCGAATCCAAAGGACCATTTTGTAAGGGCATCCCCAAGCAATGCAAAACTGGAAAAGACGGTCTTTCTTTCGAACCATTTGGTCTTTAAACAAGTTAAACTTATATAACCGTATGCAATCCAGCAATTGCGGGACCTTATCCCTTAATGTACCTTCTTTTTCTTTATCTATTTTCACAAGTAAGTTAAAGCTACTAACGGCGAGTCTGGCAATGGCGACACTTTCAAAAGAAAACGCCTTTGCAACGGCCACATTCTTTTGCAATTCTTCAATCAACACAAATTGCGAAGCAGAAACGCGATCATTAACAATGCTACCTTGTCGCTGGCGATAATGATAAGAATTTTTTCCCGAAAAGGCGACTTTTTCAATATGGGTAAAAAGATCCCTCGCTACAGAAATATCTTCATAGGCCTGCTTCGGGTAATGCAAAAATTCTATCACATCCCTCTTATATAGCTTGTTACACGCCCATGCCGTCAAATGGCCATCAAAAAAACGTCTTAGAACTTCAGAAGCATTCCAGACAGTTCTTTCTTCAGAAAATGCAGTTCTTTCTTGCGCCCATCCATTTTCCCAATCAATAAAGGCATTGCAAACAGCTACAGATGCATTGAACTCAACACACGATTCCAGCAATTCTTGGAACATATCGGGCTCACACCAATCATCACTATCAATAAAGCCGATATAATCACCATTTGCTACGGCAATGCCCGCATTACGCGCAGCGCCTAGCCCGCCATTTTCTTTGTGAATGACCTTGATTCGGGAATCCTTTTTCGCCCATTCATCGCACATTTCTGGGCAATGGTCCGGAGAGCCATCATCGACCAAAATAATTTCCAAATTTTCATAGGTCTGACAAGCAATGCTTTTTACACACTGATCTAGATAAGCCTCAACCTTATAAACAGGAACAATAATGGAGATGAGCGGACTATTTTGCGGCATCAGCACTACCATAAACAGACATTATCTGATCCAAATAATTTTCTTTTGAAAATTTCTTTCGCACAGAAACAACATCGATGTCATAAACCTTGTCCAACATCAATCGCATTTTTCTTTCAAGGCTATCGGCATTTCCCATTTCAAAGAGTTCGCCAGTCACACCCGGTTCAATCAATTCTGGAATTCCGCCAATATCGGATCCCAAAACGGGTGTTCCAAGACAAAGCGATTCGATTACCGAGTAAGGATTGTTTTCGTACCATTGGCTCGGTATTACGCTGAACTTAGATTTCAACAGAATAGACTTACAGGTTTCCCAATCACAGCGGCCTAAAAATTGAATTTGCTTAAACTGGGAAAAACGTGTTTTCAATTGCGCTTCAAGCGGGCCCGTCCCAAGCACATACAAAGTCACATCTATTTTCGAAGCCACCTCTAGTAACGTTTCGACGCCTTTTTCACTAGACAAGCGACCGACATAACAGTATGCATTTTCCCGCGAGACTGGTTCATGAACAAACTTTAATTCATCGACAAAATTATGAAGCACCACCAGTTTCGACGCATCAAAACCACCTCGCTCCATTTTCATCTTCATAAAATGACTCGGGCATACAAACGCATCGACCCATTTTTCTAGCCGTTCGCCATTCCAGATGCGAGCTTCTTTTTCAGCAATCTTACTTGCAAGCCAATTATTCTTAACACATTTCTTGGCTACACAACTCTTTTTGTCACCAGCGATGCAATCTTCACAGACAACGCCTTTGCAAAGGCACGTGTACGCAGGACAAATCAACTTATAGTCATGCAACGTCCACACGACCTTTACACCACGAGCATGCGCAATTTCAGCAATCACAGGCGAAAGTTGCGTATGAATGTTATTCAAGTGCAAAACATCAGGCTTGAACACTTCTTGCAGCGCCGTAAATTTCTTTACGGTTTCGCTATCGCCAAATGGACGTTTAAAGGCCTTAAAAAAAGCAGCAGGTTTCTTTGGAGAAAAAGCAATCTCGGATGGCCAATAAGAATTCCACTGATTTTCTTGATTTTCAGGATAATCCATTGCGAAAAAGGCTACATCATGCCCCGCAGCCTTAAGCAGATTTTCCAGTTCTATCGAATAGACGCAGTCTCCGCCTCGACGATAGTAAAATTTATTTGCAAGTAAAATCCGCATCGCATACCTGCTAGCCTTCAATTCTCAAGTCACCCTGTCTAGGATCTTGCCCCACATCGAATGTCGGGAACTTGGTGCAATCGATTTCTTTACCGAACAAACTCTTGAGCTTGGCCGTAAGCACCCAAGGCGCCACATGAGCGATATACTTTTTCATCACCGGCGCGGCAGTTCCCACCATCCAGCAGTTCTTGGGGCAGGTGCGCACTTTTTCGCGCACTTTCTGAGCCTGTTCGCTGAACCAAATTTCTTCGAAGGTTTTGGCAGTGTGGATATTGCCCATGCTTTCTTGCCAGTAGCGAGGTTCAAGACCATTGCAGGGATAAACTTCGCCCCACGGGTCCGTAAAGAAATTCACGGAACCGGCTTCGCACGGAAGCATTCGCTTGCCGCCCTGAATGTACTTGATAAGGCCCAAGTTAAAGAAGGCGCGGAACCAAGACTTCGGGTGATTTTCCTTGAGCAAGCGATTCACCAGCTTACCGATGTTTTCGCAAAGTTCTTCCTTATTGCTAATCTGGTTGTCTTCCTTATGGAAGTAATAGCTGTTGTGGAACGCAGCCGTAGCAAATTCAAAATTCATCGAGAGCGCAAGTTCGTAAAGCGGAATCAGGTCATTGCTGTTCCAGTTGCTAAGCGTCTGGCCAAAGCCGATATCCTTCACGCCCATTTCATGGAGCGTCTTGAGCGTACGCATGCCGCGTTCAAAGCCGTCATCGCGACCACGCAAAAAATTATTCGTTTCTTCAAGACCTTCGATACTCACACGAATGCCAATATTCGGGAAGCGTTCAGCAAGCTTGATAACGCGATCGACCCACCAACCGCTTGTGCTAATCACGATGCGCGGAGCCTTTGTATAAAGGACTTCAACAATATCTTCCAAATCCTGGCGGATAAACGGTTCACCACCAGTGACATTTGCAAACTTGAGTTGCGGTAAGATTTCCAAGTCCTTGGCCTGAATTTCTTCGCTTTTCTTGGTCGGGTTCTTCCAGATATTGCACATCTTGCAACGCATCTGGCAGCGATAGGTCGTAATCACCGACACATCTGTCGGCATTTGAATTTTATTCGAACCACAACTACAATTTGAACAACTCATATAACCCTCAATACACCCTATTTCGCCATCAAGCTCTTGTACACATTCATCGTCTGATCGGCAATTTTATCCCAATCATAATATTCCTGGACAATCTGCTTGAAATCCCTCTGTACAGGTTTTTCCATAAAGTGGCGCATTTTTTCGGCAAGTTCTTCAACGTCACCTAGTTCGTAAAAACATTCTTCGGGCAACGGGACTTCCATATTCGCCGGGATATCGCTTGCAACAACGTTTCGGTTATAGCCAAGCGCTTCCAACAGAGCAATCGGAAGGCCTTCATGGTAGCTGGGAATCACAAACAGCGAAGCATTTTCAAAAATCACCTGGAGTTCTTCGCCATGAATATAACCCGGAAGAATAGC
>CAMZFJ010000298.1 GCA_947306025.1 uncultured Fibrobacter sp. | reverse complement strand
TGCCCGCGGATCTTGATGCCGATGTTGTATTTTTCGCCCTTGGAACTGTCGGCAACGCTGTTCGTGCCTTTGTCCAGGATGCTCATGGTGGCGGGAATCTTGTCGGCCCCCTTCTGGAGAGCTTGCCTGTTTTGTGTGTTCACGATAACCAGCGGCAAATCGTAAGACTGCGCAAATATCGGTAATGCCATCGCTAGAACGATGTAAAAAAAGAAAATTTTTGATTTGTTGAACATATTATACTCCTTGACCAAACTCCATATAGTAATCTATATAATGAGGTCGGTGGAGTATGCGTTTATCACAGATTATGCATTATAAGTGTTGACTGTGTGACATCCGCAAATTTCTTTAAAAAATGTGGCAAAAATTCATAAAAAAGGACATCCCACTTGGGGGGAAGTCCTTCTGGTCTGCTCGAATCTAAGCTCGGCTATTTGTTCAACATTTTGCCGTTCAGCGTGGCAATCCAATGCTTGTTCCTTGCCTTGGCAGGAATCTCCACCGTTGTTACTCCGGTCTTGATGTGGGTCCTGTAAAGAACGGCTCCGTTCAGGTCAACAAGGGCGAATGCGCCTCCGATGCTCGTGCTGATTTCGAGATGGTCGCCGTTCACGACAAAGAAATTTGCCGGTGAGAGCCTGCTTAAATGATTGGCGTCAATGCGGGCTTCATTTGTATCGCCCATTTCTGCTCGCCAGTCGGGTTCATGAATTATAGGCTCGAATACTACAGGTTTTTCCGGTTCCTTAAACCCGAGTAGTTCGTCTATCAATTTCATTCGTTCTTTTGTTTTGTTGCGGACGTGTTCGAATTCTCCATCCCAAGTTTCTGCGTTGTATCCGCCCATAATCATTCTCGCTTTTTGAGGCCTGTTTGTGTCGCAGTATTTCATAGGCTCCAGATCTTCGTCATTGGTTCCGCTTGCTTTCCCTAAATTTGGCCATCGCTTGAAATTCCTTTCGGCGGCGCTCGTCAGGTACGTTTTCATGGAGTCCAGATAGGCATCTATGGTTTTGGTGTGCCAAACGCCACTGCGAAGTTCCGCCCAACGTTTTGACACCTCGATTTGGAAAACGCTATCCCTCCACATTTCAATTAGCCATCCTGCTAGTGTGTACGAACCTAAACCCGTTGAAACATTGATGTTGTTGTAGTTATTTTCTATTATCCAGCTACTAGTGCTTCGGAAATCGAAGCCTATGGTGGAATTCGTATCCTTTTTATCATTATTGCCACTATCTGGCTTAAAACTGTTCTTAAAAGCTAGTTCGAAATCCCACGGTGGGCCTAGTGTTGTTTTGCCTACGGTCTTGTTGCCATGCTCGTCCGTTCTATCCTTGGGCTTGTACATGAAAAAATTATAGACATAGGCATCTGCATGGTTTGTGAGTTCTTGATGCAATATATAGTCCACTGTCGATGCTACATCCACGTAGTTTTCGTATCCGTTTCCGTTTTTACCGTCCTTGACTAAAGCTTCGAGATTGTTCAAATAATTTTTTAGGTATTCTTCCTGTTCTTTCGTAATTTTCTCTTTTTTGGGGTAGCGCAAAACGACGTTTACTCCATCAGAAGTTTGAAAGTCTGCTGGATTGTATGATGGAAGCCCTGCACCGTGCCTGTCTATGATATAGTCGAATTCCCAAATGTAGCCTCCGGTGAGTTCCTCGCCTTCGATGTCGTTTTTTTTGAGCTTGCTCACGTTGACGCGGTATTTACCTCGCTTGATTCTTTCGGTAAGTTCATAAACGCCGCGATAGCCCCCGTTGATGTACAGATCGAAAAATTTGGTGCGCGGGCTGTAACGGCCTGTTTGCCGGAAGAGCCAGTGGGCAAAGGAGTTCCTTATCATGCTTTTATCGAGATAAGGCCCGTGCAAAACCCAGTCGTCAGAAGGCGGGAGGCCGAGCAGGCTCACGTTTATGTCTTTGCCCGTTGAATCGTGGAATTCGATGGTGTAGTTTGGTTTGGGGAAAGCTGCTGAATTAAATCCACGAACTTTGATGCCTATGTCGTATTGGATGCCTTTAGAACTGTCTGCGACGTTGTTGGATTTACCGTCCAAGACTTTTATGGTGGCGGGTATTTTTTCAAAGGTGTAAAAGTTAAGGCATTTTTGTTTGGAGTCTATGAATAAAATGGGCAAATCGTAGGTCTGTGCGTAACTTGAGCCAATGATGCAACCTGCAAGGGCTGTTGCTTTAACGAACATATTCATAATATGCATCCTCTAACATCTTGAACAAATTTATATGGAAGAAGCCAAAAGGATTTGTTAATTTCTGGTTACGCACTGTAAAATGTTGTAGTTGTTTTTGCACATGAGGCTTTTTTGGCCAAAAAATGGGACTGGACGAAACGGTATGCTGGTCTTGAGCATCCAATAGATGTATTTTAGGATAAGGAGGTTCCTATGAAAGAAAAAACCTTGAAATCAAGTTTTTCCGTGCGGTCGTTTCGTCTGTTTTTGGGACTGTTGTTTTTTTTGGGGGGATTTGTCTTTGCGCAGACCCGCTATACGCCTGCGGAATTGGATACGCTCGTTTCGACGATAGCGCTTTATCCTGATCCGCTGTTGGTGCATGTTCTGGATGCCACGACGCATGGCGATGACCTCCCGAGCGCATCTGCGTTTGCAACCGCAAACCGCCATTTGAAAGGGGACGATTTGGCTGCGGCGATTGAACGTGCCGAATTGGATTACGACGAATCGGTGATTGCGCTAATTCCGTTCCCGGATGTACTTCGCAAGTTGGCAAAATATGCGACATGGTCTCATCAGCTCGGTGAAGCGGTTGAAATGCAAAAGGCCGATGTGATGGATGCCGTGCAGAGAATGCGCAGGGTAGCCCACAAGAATGGCTATTTGAATAGTGATGACAAGGTTTCTGTGACGGTGAATGAAAATGTTTCGATTCAGCCGGTCCGCGAAGAATATGTGTATGTTCCCGAATATGATCCGCGTGTCGTTTATTATGTCGTTTCTGATGGCAATATCCGCTTGCGCTATGTGAATGGGGTTTGGACTGGGGCTGGTCTTGTTTATTGGGGCTGGGATCCGTTCTATTATGATTGGGTGCATCGTCGCCCGCATTACCGCCATCCGCATCGTTATGCTCCACCTCCGCGTCATCGTCAGAGACGTGTGCATCATATTCGTTTCGATAATCCGCCGCCACCTCCGCCGCGTTCGCGAATGGACAATCCTTCTCCAGCGAATTACAGGCGTCCCGCAGCACCGCCACCTCCGCGTTCTAATAGCTTTAGGGAAAGTCGTCCGGTTCCGCCAGCTTCTGCATCGCAGAGCTTGAGTAAATCGGCAGCATCAGAACATCGTCCAACTGCACCGCCTTCACCTTCGTCGAATTACAGGCGCCCATTCCCTCCGCCTCCACCTCCGGCATCAAGCTCGGACGATCAGGATTCTCGCAGGGCGGAAAGACGTTCTGGGCCGCATAACCCACCGCCGCCACCACACCGCGGTGAAGGTCGAAGAAGGTGATTTTGAGACTTTGTCGCAGTCCCAAGTTAGTAGTTACTAGTTACTAGATTTTTTCTTTTAGATTCTTCTAGTAACTTTTAACTATTAACTAGTAACTAAAGTCTAGTAACTATTAACTAGTATCTATTAACTAGTAACTAGCCCGAAGGGCGGAGTAACTAAGTTCTATGAACAACGCTGCAAATCGGGCATTCTTCGTCTTTGTGCCCGCGAGCCTTGCAGTAGGTGCGACCGAAATAAATAATTTGCAAATGACGCTTTTCCCATTCTTCCTTGGGAAAAGCTTTTTTTAAATCCG
>CAMZFJ010000297.1 GCA_947306025.1 uncultured Fibrobacter sp. | reverse complement strand
ATATCTTTGCAATATTTTCATAAACTAATAATTGATGGGGCATTTTTTTCTCTACACGTTCCCTAGCATTTCTTTCCAACCATTTTTTGAAAGATGGATTTTTATGGATTGCAGCCGCCATTTTCTTAAAAGATTCTACAGCATCTAATGGAGTTGTTTTAAACGACCATAATGGAGATATTTTAAACGAACTATCAGCAAAAGCCATATCGAATCTAAAAAATATACTTTCAAGCGGTATTTTAACTTTAGGCGTTACATAAAAGGTGAAATTCTTTCCGATATCTTCACAAGAACCAGTTAATATCATCTCTGCTCTTACTTTTTCAACATCAAAAAAATTTTCAAAATCCTTAAATTTCGGATCAAGCCGTGCACAAGCCATATCATCACGGATACCAGGGCAAGTCTCCACCTTTATGAGTTTATTTTCACAAGGACCAGGCGTGTATTTACAAGCATAAACATCCAAAACAAGTAATAAGCAAACGACAAAACTAATTTTCTTAATCATAAAAACCTCTCTCGTCAAAAATTACATATTCCCTGATTTCGGGCCGTATTCAATTGAACCATCGTTGCGGATGATGATGTAATCGCAAAACAACGCATTCTTATTTGATTCCGTTATCTTGACATCAAAATGAGAATCACGGCACCGTTTCATATGAGCCCCCATAAAAAGTCCTGTTCTTTTATAATAGAAATCATTTTCATCAAAAGGAATATCGAAAAACAATTCATACTTCAAAATATGAGCCCACGTCACAAGGACATCTCCATTATCGCTTAAAATAAATTCATACGGAGTCGAGACCCAGTTAACAAAACACAAAGCTCCAACATACTGTCCCTTCATACCAACGTCTTTCCAAACACGGTCTTTATCAACCGCTTCTAAAAGAACTACAATCGAATCGCTTTGTCCAAGGTAAACTTGATAATAATTCATTAGAGGCATTTTATACCGCAACCATTTCTCGAACGAAGGATTTTTCCGCATGGCCATAATCGTTTTCAAAAACAATTTGACGGGTTCAACAGGATTATCGTCAAGTTTTATTCCCAAAAGCAATTCTTTAAAAGGAGTATCTCCTTTAGGTGAGACATAGAAAGAATGTCCTCTATCATTGGCAAATAAAGGATGTCCATAGCCAAATTTCACTGCATTTATATTAAATAATTTTTCAAACCATTTAAACCCCGAATCTTCCCGAAATGGTACAAGCCTCTCTTCACTATTCTTCACATCTAGTGCAATACGAAGGCTATCCAAAATTTTATAATAGTTTTCAAATGGAGACGAAAAATCGCGATAGGGTTTTGGAATAATTTCATAGCGATTCCGCTCGCTCACTCTTTTTCTCTTATTCACTTTGTCTTGCGATTTTTTATATACATAGCGAGGTTTTCCTTCAATATCATACCAATTGGATTTGGAAATAACTTGTGGGAAAGAACTCACATGGCCATTATTTACAACAAAATCATACTCCATTATTCCACAGTCAAATTCAATCGTATCGCTGACAAAATCCGCAAACAGCGGTTCGCTCTTTTTATTTTTGACGATTCGTTTTTCGGCAGACGTGCTCAAAACAATTTCTTCTGGAGGAAGATTCACCGAAACAATTCTATTGTCTTTTACCTTTCCATAGTGAATGTGAAAATTACGATCAAGCGGCACCGTAAGCGACACAGAATTGATAGTCACGCTATCCAAATAAAGGGACGAATCTCGAATGCTCCAATAAGCTAAATAGCCACCACCATTTTCAGGAATAAAATACGTGTACAAAGGACTTCCGTACGCCGGACGCGCACTTGAAGGACGAAAGGGCCATTCCGCATAATGTTTGGCAATAAACTCATTTAACGGATGCGTTTCAATACGGCACTCTTTCCCGTTAAAATAAATATGGTCCGTCCCGCCTTCTGCAAGAGCTCGCTCTGGGATTTCATGGGCAAGCACAGCACATGCAAGCACAACAACCAAGAACCAAATTTTCTTTATCATAACATTACTCCGAAGAGTAATTTACAAAAAATTTGTACTAAAAAAGAAATTTATAGCCACCCGTCAAGCAACAGCGGCTCTCGAATTGGATCATTCCCCGAGCACAAATGCCACGGCTTTTTCGAGGTCTTCTTCTTGGCGCTTGTGGACTTCGGCGTAGCGAGCCAAAGCGCGGGAGGCGTACATCGAATAAATATCCGAATCCAGCAATTGGATCATGCGGTTCTTGATTTCGCTTACGGAATACGGGTCAAAATAAAGCACCGCATTGCCGCAAACTTCGGGCACGGATGTCGTACCGCTTGCCGCTACCGGAACGCCATAGCGCATCGATTGCACAGGCGGGTAGCCAAAGCCTTCGTTCAGGCTCGGGAAGATAAAGGCATAGGCGTTCTTGTGCAAGAATTCCAGCTCCTTCGATTCCACATAGCTTAAGAAAACGAACGAATCCTTGTTGCGGATATGCTTGCGATAAACACGTACATTCGTGGCTCCCGTAATCACAAGCTTCATGTCGAATTCATGATTCGTCGAGCGCATCATCGTCACGAGTTCATCGAACGCCTTGACAGCGCGCAAGTTGTTCTTTTCCCAGCGGGCACCACTCGTGAGCAAAAAATACTTCTTTGCTTTCACTGCCGGCGGCAAGAATCCCGCCGGTTCATATTCCAGCATCGGGCTATAGAAAACCGGAATTTCTTTGTCCAAAAGTTCCGGGAAGAACGACTTGATAGAAGCACGGCTGTGTTCGCTCACGGTAATGCATTCCGCACGGCCATCGGCAATGCGGGCCGCCAAATCGCGGTACTTGGGCGCGTAGAAATACTTCTTCCAGCTTTCGCGGTAACGCACCAGCGCTTCGAGCTTTTGTGCGAACTTTTTCGCAAAACCGATACCTTCCCAGCTGTATTGCATTTCGAGAGCGCGAACACCGTGCCACGTGAGCACAAAGCGCTTCACTTGAATCTGCCATTTGCCTTCGAGCGAATAAAGCGGCGTATAGAACGCATCAATCGCATTTTCGTCGATAATCTGTTGCGGCGTTTTTTCGGCAATGTCAAAGAGTGGGATATTGCACTTTTCGCAAGCTGCAAGAATATCCGGAGCCAAATACTTTCGGCTATCATAGACGCAACTGAACTTTGCGCCACGCTTTACCAACGCCCAGAAAATTACTTCGCCATAACTGCCGCCACCGTGAAACTTCGCACTGTGAATCGGCTGCACCGCCACCAGATTAAAAAGCAAATTCATACGTTACCTAAAAAGTTTTCCAATCCATTCAAGCGGCTTTACGAGAATGGGCGCATTCTTATAAAGCCATGCGAGCGACTTTGCAAATGCATAAGAGCGAATGATGTAAGCGCCAGCAGCGCCGACCTTTTTCGTCTGGAATTCGAACGCTTCTTTGGCATGCAAAATCACATCGTCATAATACTCGTTGATGTGAATCGACTTGTCCGCGTTCACCGTTACAGGAAGGTTCTTCAAGTTCGTGTAAAAGTCCTTGCGCAAAATTTTCGGCAAGAACAAATTCATCGATTCAGGAACCTTGTGACCTCGCGTATCGATAATACGGGAACCGAAGAAATGCAACACCTTCGCCGTCGGCAAGAAGCGGTTGCCGTAAGCGAGCTGGCAGTTCCAACCGCCATCCATCTTCTTTGTCACGTAACCGAACTTGTAATTCGTTTCGGCAAGGCTTGCCATGTCATACGGGAAGTTCTTCGAAACGCAATAAAGCCAAAGCTCATGCCATGTCTTGAAAAATTCGCGGGCTTCCGGAGTGTC
>CAMZFJ010000296.1 GCA_947306025.1 uncultured Fibrobacter sp. | reverse complement strand
TAAAGCAATACTCACCAAAGACATCCTTTGAAGCTATACCATCTTGAGAAAAGACCAAGGATGTTATCAGGATTATGCTAAAAATAAAGATTCGTACATTCATAACTTTTGGGTAGTTTATCATTTTTTCCTGCATATCCATCTAAACCGAAATCAGCATGGAATAGATCTCTAGATTTATCAAGTTTTTTCTGAGCAAAATTGCAATTCTTTTTGTCCATTTCTGTAGTCCATGTTATTTCAGCAAAACAGGTTGTAATCGCTAAAAGAATGCATGAATCAGATAATTTTTTTCATAGAAAAATGTAATAGATGTTTTATGTATCCGTATAAATATATATCTTAGTAGTTTGTATGTCAATGAAAATACAAAAAAATTATAATTAAAGCATCGGCCTAGGATCAGTCTTCGCCGTAGCATGCAAAACGATAGCCGCATTGGCAAGCTTGTTTGCTGATATGTCCTAGAGAACCGCTGGCGCCGTAGATGTCCACTCCAAGTTGACGCCCCGCCCGCATAAAAAAATCGCGTGGCGAACCGCTCTCTAGACTATAAAAGTCTAAGTTCTAAGTTCTACCAACTAAGTTCTAGTAACTAGTAAATCATTTTTTTATTTTTTACGGTAACACTTTTGACCTCCACTGGTGTTACATAAACGTGAAAAGCCTAGAAACCTTAAAAAAAGCAGATTTTGCGAAGATTTACGAGAAGTACGCGCCTATGGTTTATAGACGTTGCCTGCAACTCCTTCGCGACGATGCAGAGGCCAGTGACCTCATGCAAGACGTTTTTGTGCGGATTTATTCTGCTATGGATCGCCTTGATGTGGAATCGCCGAGCAGCCTTTTGTGGAATACGGCAACCCGGCTTTGCCTGAACCGTATTCGCGACAAGCGCCGTCGTGGATTGGATGTGGATTCTTCCAGCCTGCTTTTGAACATCGCCTGTGCCGAAGATGAACAGGATGATTACGAAGCGAAAAGCAAGCTTGCAAAGCTCTTTTCGAAAGAACCGGAATCGAGCCGAACCATGGCGGTTTTGCATTTTGTCGATGGAATGACGCTCGAAGAGACTGCCCGCGAAGTGGGCCTCTCGGTAAGTGGTGTGCGTAAGCGTTTGCGCGGTTTACAGGCCAAAGTTAAAACTCTGGAGGTAAAGTGATGATTCCCGATTGGAAATTAGAACGATTCCTGACTGGCGATTTGCCGGAAAAAGAAATGAATGAAATTCGCGAGCTCGAAGCGACTGATGCGATGCTTGCCCAGCGCGTGAAAATGCTCCGCGAAGATAACAAGGCGATTTTGAACAAGTTGCCGTTCGAAATGTTGGCCGAAAAAATTGCTGCCGTGGATGCAGAAACTGTGACGGAAACGGCTGGTGCCGCGAATCCTGATTGTACAAACTCCGGTGCTATGAAAAATGCGCCGCGCTTTACGCTGCTGAAATTTGCTGCCGCTGCGGTATTTGTGTTGGCGGTTGCTTTGGTAGCGTTTTTGGCCCAGCGCGAAACGGTTGTGGCTGGTGGTGATGTTCCCGGTGGCGATGTTGCTAATGCTCAGGGCGTGCAGCAGACTCAAGTTGCTTTTGCCGAAACGCAGTCGGATACGCGAATCAAGGGCATGGACGCCCGCATGGAAGTTTGGAAAAAGACTCCGGCTGGAATTGTCCAGTTGAACGATCTCGATGAAGTTTCCGAGGGCGATGAAATTCAATTGCGCTATTCCGTCCCAGAAAAATGCTTTGGTCTCCTTTTTAGCATGGACGGAAATGGCGCGTTGACCCTCCACATGGGCAATGGCGAAAAGGCTATTGAACTTGCTCCTGGCAAAATGAATTCGCTTCCGTTTGCATACAAACTGGACGATGCTCCTTACTTTGAAAAGTTCTTCTTTGTGACTTCGCCAAAGGAATTTGCCGTTGAAGAAAATGATGTCGATAAGTTGCTTAAAAGAAGCGACGTGAAGGTGATTGGTTTTACTCTCAAAAAGGCGGGTAAATAATGTTGTTCTGTTCTAATAAAGCTTTTGGCGTTTTGTCGGCAATGTCGTTCGGATTTGTTTTACTCTTGTTGCTGTTGGCCTCTAATGCTGAAGCGGCAACGGAATCGGCTCGTATCAACCGTTATGTGGTTGCCGTGAGTGCAAATAATGGTGGCAAGGGCCGCCCGATGTTGCGCTATGCAGAAAGTGATGCTCGCTCTTTTGCAAAAGTGCTCAAGGAAATGGGTGGCGTGTTGCCACAGAATGTGATTCTTGTGAAGGAACCGTCTGTTAATGCTTTGCAGAAGGAACTTTCTAAACTGGATGCAAAGATTTTGCAGGATAAGAGCGCGAGCGGTCGTGACGAGGTGCTTGTTTATTACAGCGGTCATGCCGACGAAAAGGGCCTCCGCTTGGGTGAAGAAACTTACGCTTGGAAGGACTTGCGCAACCGCATTGACGCACTCAGTGCCGATGTAAAAATTGCCGTGATTGATGCTTGTGGTTCTGGTGCAATTACCCGCGTGAAGGGCGGTAAGGCTGTGCCTGCGTTCATGGTGGATCAGAGCAGCGATATGAAGGGCTACGCTTTTATCACGAGCAGTACTCAAGATGAATCGAGCCAGGAAAGCGATAAACTCAAGGGATCGTTCTTTACGCATTCGCTTGTGAGTGGGCTCCGCGGCGCAGGTGACTTGAGTAGCGATGGCAAGGTAACTTTGTCCGAAGCATACCAGTTTGCATTTAACGAAACGCTCCAGAAAACGGAAACAACGCTAGGTGGCGCACAGCATCCGAGCCGCGATATGAATCTTGCCGGTACGGGTGATGTGGTGATGACGGATTTGCGTGCGACGAGTGCAGGGCTTGACTTGGACGAAAATGTGGCTGGTCGCCTGTACATCCGCGATAATGCTGGTGAACTAGTGGCTGAACTCAACAAAAAACAAGGACATGCTATGAGCCTTGGGCTCCCTGCAGGGAATTACACGGTGAACCTGCAGCAGAATCTGGATTACATGGGAGCTTCGGTTGTGCTTTCGAACGGCAAACGCGAAAAGCTTTCGATTGGCAATTTCAAGAGTGTTATGGCCGAACAGACGGTGTTCCGCGGTGAAATTGGCGGCAATAGAAGTTGCCCAGACGGTGATACGATTGCTTGCTCGCTTGATTCTTTGGATCATAACGGTAAGTTCCGTACGACGTTTAACTTCGTGGATACGGATAGTGATCCGCGTAAGGGCTTGCAGTTGGGCTTGTTTGTCGCTCGCACGAAGGATTACATGTTGGGTACGCAGGTGAGCTTGTTTGCAAATATTGCTCAAAAGGAAATGCACGGCTTGCAGGCAACAACGATTGTGAATTTGGCTAAGGATCATTTTGAAGGCGCTCAACTTTCCTCTGTGGCAAACTATGCAGGCTCGTTTGATGGTGCGCAAGTGAGCTCGGCTGTGAACGTTGCGAAGGAAAAGTCTTCGGGGGCGCAGATTGGTATCGTGAACGTGGCTGTTGACACGCTTGATGGTTTGCAGGTCTCTGCGGGTGTCAACTATGCGAAAACTACGGATTTGCAAGTGGCTGCAGGCGTGAATGTTGCTCAAGCAACAAAAACGCAGGTGGTTGCTGGCGTTAACTATGCGACCAAATCTGGTGTTCAGGTGGCTGCCGGTGTGAACGTAACTCACGTCAACGAACATTTGCAGGTGGGCGTTGTCAACTATGCTACGAATGAAAAGGGCCGACAGTGGGGTATTGTCAATATCTGTGCGCATTGCGAAAAGTCCCCGATCGGCATCATTAATATTGTCGGAAACGGCGTGTGGAGCGCAACCCCCTACTTGAACGAAATGGGCGCGCTTGGTGGAT
>CAMZFJ010000295.1 GCA_947306025.1 uncultured Fibrobacter sp. | reverse complement strand
TCATAAAAAACTCCCCGAGAAACAATAGCCGAAATATCTTCCTTTGAGCAAGGAAGTAACGAGAAATGATTTGCATCAAGCATCAGTTTACTTGGCTGATGACTTATATATAATCGGGCAATCAACCACAGGAACTTTTATTTCGCCCCTAAGGTACTTCAAGACCCTTTCAACCTGCGACGGTGGCACCACAACGGGCTTACAATTGGGGAATCTTGCCGGTTTGCAACGAATAGCCATAGCCTTATCCTTATTTTGAAGGTGAATATATTAACTCTGGAGCTTGCACTAAACAGGTGAAAGCCCGGCAACGCTCTAATCAACCGGCGTGTCTATAATATACCAAAAGGGTTTTGGCAAAGCAAGGGGCTTGGCTGCAAGCCATTCATTTTGCAAACAGTAGTTTGCTAAACAATGCATTTTCACACTCGAAAACTACGGCTAGGACAGATTTGGCAAGCAGCGATTGCCAAATCTGACAAAAATGAAATCAGTTGAACAAAAACTGCATAAAAAGTTAAACCGACAGACCCGTTTTACGGCATCGAGCCGAAGCGAACTTGTCGCAATCTCTCATAACATGTATTCTTTTTTGAAAAAGTCGCGTTTTCTATTTTTTGCGTGATTCGAAAACCGACAATCATCAATCTTAAGGGATATATCATTTTCTATAAAACAGACTGTCAAAAAAAGCTGCACGATTTTCCCAAACGAAACGTTCCATTTTATCATCCGGTTTTTTCTCATTCCACCAAATAAAATCTCGAATGCGACTTACAACATCGTCCCAATACACATTGAAGATTTTTTCCTTTTTCTGATTAATTATGTTAGAAATGCCAAGAAAATCAGACAATCCTTTACTATTTTCCTTATCCACACAAATAAAATAATCCGGTCGCTTCATCGCAAGCAATCTTGTCGCCGTAGACAGTTTCACTCTTTCGAGTTTTCTAAATCTCTCAACAAACTCGTCATATTGTTCTCGTTCTACAGCCCCTTCTCTAGGAATACATTCAAGTGCATCGGATATTTTTTCACTCTCATTAACAACATACCAATAAAACTTTCTTGCGCCATCCATGCTTCCGAAAAGCCCCCATTCTAAAGCCTTACCATTTTCGCCTTTCAAGTCAACATCTAGGCCTGCAATCAGTTTACGTTCCTTAAGGCTGAAATCCGAAAACAATTTGAAATCGCCGTTCGCCTCTTTCTGCAGAAACAGTTCTTTTACCTTTTTCAAAAGCATTATTCTTCTCTCGAAACGCCCCTTTTCCTTCTTGTCTTCATTCAAAACATTTGCGAAGAAATCCTCCCATGACAAGTCGCACAAGAACGTCGGACGAGAAACATTCCTTATAGAGTCATTATCCTTACGGCCATATTCGCTCGAAAGGCTGCGGATGCGTTTCTGTTGGTGAGCCCATGTTGCCTTATAGTTTTCAAACTTTTCCCTGTCAAATGACTCTGCCTGATTTTTGTATTTGCACAGTACATCCAACGCATTGTACCCAACCATATCATCATTGTTATCGTCTTTATTCTCTATATAAACACATACTTCACTATTTTCAGAAAACGCAGCATTCGTAAAATTTGCGCTTCCAACAATCAAACGCCATTCCTCACCTCTTTGAAACAAATAGATTTTAGGGTGAAATGTTCCCGATGTTTGCATGATGAATTTTACCTTTTTATCATCAATAAACTCTTTGATAAAATCAGGATGTGTTTGATAAAAATGAATGCCAACGACACCTAACTTAATTTTTTTTCTTTCCTCAAGCAATTTTTCAAACAAACCCTTTATCGGGCTCGCCCATGCCGTTGCGAAGTACAAACTATCGCACCATTTGAGGTTCTTTTGGAACAGGGACTTCAATTCTTTGGATTCTGATATGAGTTTCATATTTTCAATATATATTATTCTTTTTTTGTACAATAACCCATATTAAGTTTACAGCACATTTCTTGGAACTTCAGAGAAAAGCCAGGGCGTTACGGGGCCGGTGCTTGAAGCCCCGTTAGAGAGAGAGGCGGCCCTTCGACGGATTCGACAGGCTCATCAACCGGCTCAGGGACCTAGTCACTGAAACCGGCGATGGAAGGCAGGGGACAACAGCATAAGGCGAGCGTCGTGACAGACCGCTTGCGGGCTGACATGATCGAGCCTATCAGTTGGGACTTTAGTCCCACGCTTCCCCCTTTCACCCCGTTCTTTACTTAAAATCATATTACACAAAACTTACTTTTATTTTATCAACCCAGCGGGATTAATTGCACACGGAAGCCCATCGAGCAGGCTCGATTTTTTTATCTTATACCCCGTAAATTTTGCAAAATAGCAGAGTTTCATTTTAACATTAACCATTAAAGAAATATGAGTCTTAAAATCGTTGTGCTTGCTAAGCAAGTACCTGACACACGAAACGTGGGCCCTGATGCCATGACGGAACAGGGGACCATCAATCGTGCCGCATTGCCCGCTGTCTTCAACCCCGAAGACTTGAACGCCTTGGAGCAAGCCCTTCGCCTGAAGGACCAGTTTCCGGGTTCCACCATTTCCGTGTTGACCATGGGTCTTCCGAAGTCTGCCGAAGTGATCCGCGAAGCTCTTTATCGCGGTGCCGACGAAGGCTTTGTGGTGACTGACCGTCCGCTCGGTGGTGCAGACACGCTCGCTACGAGCTACACGCTCGCCCAGGCCGTCAAGAAGATTGGCAGCTACGACATTATTCTCGGTGGCCGCCAGGCTATCGACGGCGATACCGCACAGGTCGGTCCGCAGATTGCAGAAAAGCTCGGCCTCACTCAGGTGACTTACGCCGAAGAAATTCTCTCCCTCGACGAGAAGGCCAAGAAGGTCGTGATCCGCCGCCACATCGACGGTGGTGTGGAAACGGTGGAAGCACCGCTCCCGCTGGTCGTGACCGTGAACGGCAGTGCCGCTCCGTGCCGCCCGCGCAACGCGAAGCGCATCATGAAGTTCAAGAACGCGACCGCCGTCGCCGAACGCGCTCCGGAAGCCGCCGAAAAGTACGCCGCCCTCATCGCGAAGAAGCCCTACCTCGACATCCCGCAGTGGGGTGCCGCAGACATCGACGCCGACCCGACGCAGATCGGTAAGGCCGGTTCTCCGACGAACGTGAAGGCTGTCAAGAACATCGTGTTCAAGGCGAAGGAAAGCCGCACGCTTACCGCGAGCGACGCCGACGTTGAAGGACTTATCAAGGAACTTTTAGACGAGAAGATTATTGGCTAGCCTATGAATAACGTATTTGTATATTGCGAAATTGAGGGCACGACCGTCGTTGACGTTTCCCTCGAACTTTTGTCCAAGGGTCGCAAGCTGGCCAACACGCTCGGCGTTCAGCTCGAGTGCATCTGCGCCGGCAAGGGCCTCGATGGCATTGAAAAGCAGGTTTTCCCCTACGGTGTGGACAAGGTTCATGTGTTCGACGCCGAAGGCCTGTTCCCCTACACCACCAACCCGCACGCTTCTCTCGTGGTGAACCTGTTCAAGGAAGAACAGCCGCAGATTTGCTTGCTCGGTGCAACGGTGATTGGCCGCGACCTCGGCCCGCGTATCTCCAGCGCCATGCACAGCGGCCTTACGGCTGACTGTACTGAACTCGAAATCGACAGCTTCGAAATGAGCATCGGTGGCGTGAAGAAGTTCTATGAAAATCAGCTCTGCCAGATCCGTCCGGCTTTCGGTGGTAACATCGTCGCAACGATCGTGAACCCGGAACACCGTCCGCAGATGGCAACCGTCCGCGAAGGCGTGATGAAGAAGGAAATCGTCGACCCGAACTACAAGGGCGAAGTCGTGAAGCACGACGTGGCCAAGTACGTTCCGG
>CAMZFJ010000294.1 GCA_947306025.1 uncultured Fibrobacter sp. | reverse complement strand
ATGTTGCAAACAATGTCTTTTCGGCGAGGAATGCAAGTTCGCTTGCGGCGATGTTGAGCGTTTCGCCATTTTCAATTTCCGGGAACGGCGGGAAGTCGTTGGCGTCAAAGCCGATGATGCTTGCCTTACCGCGTTCGCTCCACTGGATCTTGACCAAGTAATCCTGTGCGTCAAAAGTAATGTTTGTGATGCTCGGGTCCACGAGGCTCTTCACCTGGTCGAACAACTTGCGTGCGTTGATGACGACTGCGCCATCACGTTCGCCCTGAACTTCCACCTTGACCCTGATACCGAGGTCGAGGTCGGTGGCGCTCACTTCGAGGAAGTTGCCTTCGAGGCGGAGCGAAAAGTTGTTGAGAATCTGGATGGTGGATTTGTTCGGAACAGCGCTAATTGCTGCCTGCAGGGCTTCCTGCAAAACATTCTTCTGGATAGTAAACTTCATTAATTAGCCTCTCTGGATGATCATTGTTCCTACGAAAAATACAACGACGATGATTGCGAGGGCCACGATAACTCGTTTATCCAGCGCATTTGACTTCTTGGGTACGAATTTTTTGACGTTTTGCTTTGCTCTTCTGCGATCGCTGCGACTCATAGAAAAATCTCCATTGTTTTATATTGAAAAATCTACTATTTTAGAGACAGGTCGAATGATATGATAAATGAAAATACTCTAAATAAGCTGAAAAATACGGCTATGGACTGTGCGTCTAACGTACTTTCACGCGTTGAATTGTCGATGGTAGAGTCGAAGCTCAAGGCCAAGTACCAATTGCTCGGACAACGTGTTTACGAGGCTATTCAGGAAGGCCGTCTTGATTCCATCAAGGATGACCCGTCTACGGTCGAGGCCGTGGGCGCTATTTTCGAAATCAAAAAGCAGGTCGTCGAACTCGAACAGAAACTGAACAAATCCGAAGGTACCAGTGAAAAAGCTTGAAGTACACATTTATCCGAATAGGGATACCAAGGGGCGAGATATAACGTTCTCCGTACGGAAAGCTATTATTTATTTTGTTCTAACTATTTGTGCTATTATAGGCTTCTTCACTTTCTCGCCGGTCCAGATTGTGGAAAACTTGTCGAACGGCAACTTGATGGATGTCTATCACCAGAATTCAGTGATCAAGGGCGAAATCAAGAAAATCCGCACGGTTGTGGATACGACGATTTTGAAGATTGAAGAGACTCGCATGGTCCGAGACAGTTCCATGAAACTGGGCGGGCTGGGGTTCACTCTTGAAAACGGTTCTGTAGAAGACGATGGCTCTCCGAAAAAGAATTTGCCTGCAATGAGAGCGACGCTTCGTAAGACTTTGAATATTTTGGAAAAGGATTCTGCGCTGGCGGCGCGCGTTCCGGTGCTTCATCCGCTCAAGAATCATCACGATATCAAGAGCCGTTTTGAGATGGTGTTCGATGCGTTTACGGACCAGGAACTCCCGCACAGAGGTATTGACTTTTTGGCGGCCGAAGGCGACACCGTTTATGCGACAGGCGGCGGAACAGTCGTTGAAGTTCGCAAGCATCGTGGCTTTGGGCTCACCATGAAGATTGAGCACATGGAGCATGTGAAAACGTTCTATGCGCATCTTGGCGAAACGCTTTTAAAGCCTGGCGCAAAAGTGCGTCGTGGCGATCCGATTGCGCTGATTGGCAAGAGCGGTCTCCAGTCAAGTCTTGGCTTGCACTATGAAATCCGCGTGAACGGCGTCCCCGTCAACCCCGAAGATTACTTTATTACAAAGTAGTCGGTTAATTCCAAATTTTATTCTAGTAACTAGTAACTTGGAACTAGTTACTTCTGAACTCCTACTTCCGAATTTTCATTATTTGTTGGTTATAAATATTCCAGCCAGCCGATTTGTTCAGCGGCAATAGTTATTAATAGCAACGGCCATGCGTTGTTGAAAAAACGCCCGGTGTGTTTTCCGGTGAATATGTTGTACATGAATACTAGCGAAAGCGTAGCGACGATACCGCCGATAACTCGAGAAAGATTGGCTCCCGGTGTTATGAAAAATCCTGGATAGCTCCCCAAGAGCAAGCCCAATGATGCTTTAGATAAACAAAATCCGGTGATGCCTAAGTCGAAAGTTCTTTTCTTTTGGCGCAGATAGCTCCAAAAATAAGCTAGAATAATGCCGACGATTGCACTTGCGTAAGGAATATATGGCAAGATCTCAGTAATGCTGATTGCTTTGAGAGTTTCCTTTGTTCCAAATTGATTGTATCGCAAGAAAAAAGCGATTTGCTCTGTCGCATAAATGCCACCAAAAACAACACCTAGTGGCCACATTACTATGGCTTTTTTGAAATTTTCTTCCTCTTTTTCTTTCTTTTTTTGTAGTTCTTTTTTCTTTTGCTCAATAGGCTCAAGTTCGTCAATCCGATTGATGATGATGTCCATGCGCTCGTCGGATTCTGCCTTTTCGGCGGCGTCCAGCTCGTCATAAAGTTCATCTAGCGTCATCTTGCGAATGCGCTTCTTGAATGCTGCCAAAGATTCCTCGGCTTGAGTCTTTTCTTCTTTCATACGGGTGCAATTTACAAAATTGTCAGTTGGCCGATTTGCTCAAGAGCAAGTGAAATCAATAATAAAGGAATTGAATTCTTGAATAATATTCCTTTGTACTTGCCTGCTTGATAGTTATAGAGGTAGAAGATGGACAAAATGATGATGATGCCTGAAATGAAGCGCGAAACAATCGGTCCCGGCGTCACGAAAAATCCGTAATAGCTGCCAAAAATAAGCCCGACTAGACCATTTGCGGTGAGAAAAACGGAAATTGCTTCTGTGATTACGGTATGGCCAAATTCTTTTATTTTGTCAATAAAATTTTTTTTCTTTTCGCTCTAAACGGAATAAATGCAAAATATTAAGCTGACGATGGCGCAAGAATATGGAAAATAGGGGAGATAATCCGTAAATATGATTTTTGGGTGCGGAGGGGCGCCAAGTATTCGTTTGATAATGCCTACGAACAAGTATAGGTATTCAGTTGCGCATGCGCCAAATATTAAATCAAAGAGAAGCATGTACTTTGTGGAGTCGCGATTTACTTCGTTTCGCATTTTCTCCCATTCGTGGAGTTCTTTGGCGACGATGTCTCTACGTTCCGGTGTCGGATCGTCTTTGACGGTTTCCCATTCTTTTTCGAGTCGCCCAAGCGTGAAGTTTTGAACTCGCCTCTCGTACGCTTTCAATGAGGCTTTGTCTTTTGGAAACGGTTTTTTGTTCATCGCAGATTAATTTAATTAGTCGTTAGTTATTGGTCAATAGTTATTCTCTAAGTTCTGCAAGCTAAAATTTCTCTCGTCTGTAGCCCAAAGGGCGTTCTCTCGCCTCTCGTCTAACTTTACTGGATCCTTCCACCTACGGTGTCAGGATGACGTCCCTAAATTCTAAACTCTTCCCACTGCTAACTAAGTTCTAAGTTCTGCCAACTAAGCTCTAGTAACTAGTAACTCAGAACTAGTAACTAAAGCCTCCTACTTCCTATTTCTCTCTACATTTTAACTTCCTACTTGTACTTTCGCTCCGCTCAAGTACCAAATGCTGGTCTCGGTCATGCCAAAACAAGTTTTGTCGCGACTCTCGACCTACGCATTTGTCCTACTTCCTAATTCTCCCTACATTTTCCCTTCTCTCGTCTCTCGTCTCTCGTCTCAAGTCTTCCTACTTGTTATATTTATGGTCCCCAGGCTTTGCTTTGCAGGCGGGCGGTACTTTCCGTCAAGAAACATAGGGAGCTCGGATGCGGTCCATACTTTTGGACTGGTCTTGGGGATATCTATCAAGTTTTGTTTTACCCTTTAGGAGTTTTAATGGCAAATAAGTGTAAGCGCGGAATCTTGATTAG
>CAMZFJ010000293.1 GCA_947306025.1 uncultured Fibrobacter sp. | reverse complement strand
AATCGAAGCGGAGTTTTTATTGTAATGAGCAACAACCGTATAACCTTCTTTGGCAACAGCTTCGGCAATAGCAAGCCCAATACCGCCACTTGCACCCGTAATTAAAACAGACTTTGCATTTTCCATTATACCATACCTCAAAAATCAATTTAAAGAACTTTTAGAGCCTTCCACTTCAACTGTATTGAGTTTTGCCGTGACCGCAAGCGTTCCGTTAACCGTTGCCGAACCTTCAAAAGTAACCGCGTTATCCATACGGATATTTTCAATCACATTGACAACGACCGTTTCACCAACATTAAAAACAGGAACATCCGCTTTAAAGCCTGAAACACTCATGATAAAACCGTTTTTGGGCTTTAGACCTTTTGCACGCCCATGGAGCCCGGACAACGCAGAAACGCTTTGCGCCATGTATTCAAAAGCCACCCAAACAGGAACACCACCAAGTTCATCTTCGTAAAACAAGTTGTCGCGATTGATGTCTATTTCGGTCGTGATGGAATTTTCTTTCAAATCGTAATCGCGAACTCGGTCGAGCAAAAACATTTTGCCCTTGTGAGGAACAAGTTCGCTTACCGATTCTTTTGTATCAAAAACATCTGTCATACACTACCATTTTCGACAATCAAGGAAACGTTGCAACCACCAAAAGCAAAAGAATTGCTCATGCAATATTTGAGATTTTGCGCAGTCTCACCCGCTTTTACCAAATGCAACGGCGGGAGTTTTGGATCGACGACACCATCGAAAAGATGCGCCGGAAGGATGGACGCGCGCGGGCCATTATCGCCGTTTCCATTTTCGCCATTTCGAGATGCGCCGCTCTTGTTGCCGCTCTTTAGCGCCATGCAACAGAACGCAAGTTCCAAAGCACCTGCAGCACCGAGTGTGTGACCAGTCAACGCCTTAGTCGAACTTACCGGGACTTCTGCAGTTTCTTTACCAATGGATTCTGCAAAAATTCGTTGGACGGCACGGCTTTCCATGGCATCGTTCAATTCTGTTCCTGTTCCATGCAAATTCACGTAACCAACTTGAGACGCGTTAAGGCCAGCATCTTCAAGCGCAGCCTTCATTGCTTGATACGCCCCTTCCCCATCGGCACGTGGAGCTGTAATATGGTCTGCATCGGCACTTTCGCCAAAGCCAATTACTTTAAGATTCTCGCAATCGGCTGCACAAAGGTCAGCATCGGGAGCACGCGTTACGACAAAGAACACAGCCGCATCGCCAAGCGTTAGGCCAGAACGATTTGCGCTAAAAGGATTCGTCGGTTTATCGCTCATGGCTTCAAGCGATGCAAATCCAAGAATCACCGAGAGAGAAGCGATATCGACACCGCCGACAATCGCCACATCACAATTGCCCGCATAGAGAGCATTACGAGCCGAAACGAAGGCACTCGCACTAGAAGCACAGGCCGTAGAATGCACCGAGAACATTCCTTTAATTCCAAAGCGCTGTGCAATAAATTGCGCTGGAAAATCCGCGCGCTGGTAATCGAGAACATAGCCTTCCGGGAACGAGCCTGTTTCTTTAAATTGCTTGAGAGCCGCTAATGAAGCCTCGGAACCGTTATCACAGGAACCGATAAAAATTCCAACGCGATTTGCACCGTATTTTTCTACTGCTTTCTGAATAGTCTTTTCAATGCCTATCAAAGCCGCCTGAGAAAGTCGATTAACGCGATTGTCAAATTTTTTCTCTTGGACAGGGGCAAGCGTTCGGGGATCAATAGTTGCCGCAGGGCGCTGAACACCAGCCACATCGTACGTGGTAAAACAACCGCGTTTGCCATTCTTGAGTGCATCAAGAACTTGAGCTTTATCGCCACCTAGAATGCAATAAAGGCTAAAATCATTAATGAACACAGGTCTTGAATGGCTCACGTCACCAGCCAGTTTATTTTTTTCGACTTCCATAGGCAACGACAATTTAGAATATTAACGTTTGGCGCTAAATGGAGAAATGAGAAAACAGCAGGAAATGCCAAGCAGTACGGCAAGGCCAAATGTATGGACAGGCACAAATGCACTGCAAGCGAGGCTACCAAAAGAAATAATCGTCGTCATTGCCGAAAGCATGATTGCAAGTGCCGTCGTCAAGTTCGAGCGGCCACCTTCTCTAAAGAATAGCGCATAATCAATCCCGATGCCAAGCGTAAGAATCACACCGACAATCGCAAAGAAATTGAAATCGATATTCATATAGCCAAAAATCGAAGCAGCAAAAAGACTCGCAAAGACCGGAGCACGAATAATCCGCACAGCATCTTTAAATTTATACACAACCACAAGAATCAAGAAAACAACCGCATAGGCAACCCCAACAAGCGCAAGCGAAACATGCGAAATTTTTGTAAGCGCATGATTGATGTATTGCATTTTGTTGACAACATGAACACCCGGCAAACTTTCTGCAATTTTTCGAGCATCAAATTTGTCTGAAACATGAAGCGGGATAACGGCACTGTAATATTTATCGCCAACTTTTCCAATCCAAAGCGTGCGAAGGAGTGAATTCAAAGACTGAGGGAGGTTAGGCAAATCACCCATCCATACAAAATGACTTGCCTTTTCAAAACTAGCAATAATTGCAGAATCATTTTCTACACCAATCTCGGTGAAATATTCATTAGCTTTTGAAGTAACATTGGCACCTGGTTTTTCCAAATAAATTTTAAGTAGTCCCGTATTTCCATAAATCATTTTTAGAAAGCCTCTATATGACTTTTCCTGATTTTCTTCGCTCGGAATAATATTTGATAGCGCTAAATAAGATTTTAAAAGCCCATCATTTTCAGCATTTGCAAGGCGTTCTGTAAGTTGTTCTTCATTTTCCGAAACTTCATATCCCACTTTTCCTTCCACAATAAAATAAGTCGGTGAAACACCCAAATTATTCAGTTTCGAGGTCAACGCTTCCGAGGCTTTAATTTCATCATTCATCGTGTAAAAATTGCCGATATCCGTATGCACATGGAGCAGTTTTAACCCCGGAAGAAGCGCTAGAATAAAAAACGCAAACATCAATCGAACACCCCACTTAGGGAGTTTTGCGTATACATCGAGAATAGCTTTAGGGAATTGAGTCGGAAGATTTTTTGGCTCCGATTTTGCGACATTTTTTAAATTATCCGAATCAAATCCAGAATTTCGCGCAGATTCACCCGTATTTTCAAATACCGCATGGAACAATAGCGTAATCATCAAGAACGCGCTCAACAGACCCACAATCGAAAACACAGCCATTTGGCGCAGTAGCGAAAATTCCGCAAATGTAAGCGCAATATAACTGAGTTCAGTTGTCAAGAATCCAAGGAAAAGACCCTTGATAATGTGAGAACGCACATTCCGCACACCTGCTTTCCAATTGACAAAGAAATGCACCGCGTAATCGATACTTACGCCAATTATACTGGTGCCAAAAACAAGCGTAAAAACATGAACCTTACCAAAGATAAACCACGTAAAAGCAAGCGCCGTAAAAATGGCAACAGCAATCGTAGAAAGAGTAGCAGCAATCGGAGCTGCCGAACGAAAAACGTATAAAAGCAACAGCAAAATCAGCACAATCGACACACACGAAATCCAAGCAATTTCAGATTTAGCGCGGTCAGAACTTTCAAAGCTATGGAACGGAACGCCCGATTTTGCCGCAAGAAGCCCCGGTTGCGCAAGTTTCAAAGAATCCAACACATGGTTCAAACGCGCAATAACATGACCGTCCGAGGCCATTGAGGGTACGTTCTCGGAAAGTCTAGCATTCCACATCACATAAGTCAAGCCAGAATCAACCGCATAAAGAACGCTATCGCGAAGGCTAAAACGGCTCATCGCCATCGGTGAATTTTGTACAAAATTTTCGAACGCAGCA
>CAMZFJ010000292.1 GCA_947306025.1 uncultured Fibrobacter sp. | reverse complement strand
CGACATACAAAGTTTCGGACACAAATCCATTGCAGACCTACTATTGGCGCGTGGATGAAGTTGATGCGAACGGAACGGTTACAGCAGGAAATATCTGGTCATTCAAACCAGGGCGTTTAGCGTTTGAAGGAGCCGAGGGCTATGGTCGTAACGCGGTCGGTGGCCGTGGCGGAAAAGTCGTGTACGTAACAAATCTGAACGACGATGGCGCCGGCAGTTTGCGCGAAGCGTGTACAGCAGATATCGGTCCACGAACCATCATGTTCAAAGTCGCAGGCGTAATACAACTCAAAAGTCGTTTGGTCTGCAATCAGGACTATGTGACGATTGCTGGGCAGACAGCTCCGGGTAAAGGAATTACAATCAAAAGCGCTCCCATCGGATTTACCGGTAAAGACATGGTCATCCGCTTTATGCGCGTGCGCTTAGGTTACGGCACAACTTACGATGGCATGGGCCTTACAGGTGGCGACCACAGCATTCTTGATCACGCAAGTATCAGCTGGACAATTGACGAAGCTTTTTCTAGTCGCGGAGGCAAAAACCTGACGCTACAACGCACTTTGATTTCGGAAGCCTTGGATGTTGCTGACCACCAAAATTATGCAGCAGGAACAGGGCATGGATACGCAGCAACAATCGGCGGCGACATCGGGAGTTTCCACCACAACTTGCTGGCGCACAACGCAGGGCGCAACTGGAGTCTTGGCGGTGGGCTAGACGGTAACGGCTATTATGCAGGTCGCCTGGACATTTTTAACAACGTGGTCTATAACTGGAAAAGCCGCGTGACCGATGGCGGAGCGCACGAAGTGAACTTCGTCGGCAATTACTACAAGGAAGGCGCAGGCACAGCTCTTCACGGCTATACGTTGCGCGCCCAATTTGAAGGAACAGGCAAAGGTTCGCAAGCTTACTATTACCACAACAACATTTTGCAAGCTGCAAACGGTTCATTCACTTGCAATGGGAACAACGACAACTGCGGACGCGAATACACACTGAGCGGCGGGCAAGTTCTCGATTGGGAACCATGGAACAGCAAACCTTTCTTCGCCTCTTACGCCACTGTACAAAGCGCATCGGCAGCATACAAGGACGTGCTGAGCGATGTAGGCCAAACCATGCCCATTCTCGACAATCATGACCAGCGCATGATCAGGGAAACCAAAAACGGAACTTACAGCGTCGTGGGTTCAGTCGGCAAAACCAAAGGAATTCCCGACCGCGAAACGGACGCAGTTGACACAGCGAATATCAAGGGCTGGGAACCGTATCCGAGCGAAATCCGGGCCGATGACTACGACAGTGATTTGGACGGGCTCCCCGACTGGTGGGAAAATATGTACGGTTACAATCCGAAATCCAAGAGCGGTGACTTTAGCGACGCAAACAAAGACCGATTGGGTGACGGCTGGACTGAACTCGAACGTTATCTTGAATGGATGGCTCGCGCCCACTATACTTTTGCAAAAGGTGAAACCCAAGTCATTGACCTTGCTCAATTTACCAAGGGCTACGACAACGGCTCCTATACCGTGAACACCCCGACAGGCGTGACTGCGACCGTGAGCGGATCCAAGCTTACCGTAAAACTCGCTAACAATTTTGGTGGCGTGGGCTATATCAAGTTTACGCTCAAGGACAATGCGGGCGATACCTTTAGCCGCTACATCGGCGTGACACAACTGCTTACAACATCATCTATTGTTGCAGGAGACTCCACCGAAGTCGGCAATTCAACAACTACCGCAATTATGAATCGACAAGCGGCAAACCGCAATGATTTACGTCTGTTCCCTCGCAAGCAAGGTTTCCACGACTTGAAAGGCCGCCGCTTCGAAAAGCAAATTCCATACAGAGTAATGTTTTAAATATTCTCATCAACCTAACCAAAACACCTCGGCGAACGCCGAGGTGTTTCGTTGTAGGATTTGATAGAGAGAAAAAAATTATTTTCCGCCGACAGGGAACAGCGCAAATTGCAACTGAAAAACTTTATCTGAATTCTTATCTTCTTCGGCGATGAGCGCAATTTCCTTGCGGAAGGCGTTGATGCGCTCCACGATGCGTTCGTAACCTTCCTGGCTAATGCCTAGCGTAAGCCCAGAAACATGACGCGAGCCCGGCGGGTCGCGATCAATAGAATCCGCAGCAAGCTTTAGACAATGCTGGTGGAAACCGCGCAGCGCAAGTTTTGACGTGCGGTCCCCCGTGCTAATCGCGCTCTCGGTGAGCACGTATTTGCCGTCATCCCCTTTCTTGATAAGTTCACAGTCTTCGAGCAACTTGACCGATTTTTTGGCCTCGTCCGCCGTCACATGCGGGTGGACCATTTTCGCAAGTGCTTCGTAATCGCCGTCAAAACCGAACATGCCGATAAGACTGCGAATAATCAGGTGCCGCCAATGCGAATACACCATGTACTGCGCATGCCCGAGAATATGCTGTTTCTCGGAAAAGCGCACCACCTTGAGCGCCGCCTGCATTTCTTCAAACGCAGCATTGCGCTCCTCCATCGTATCCGCCTGATTGAACTTCACAAGCCCAATAAAAAACTCGGTCTCGTGCTTGCCCAGGCGCAGCCCAGAAGCCACTTTCGGGATGCTCGCGCTCGAAAGATTCTTGTCACCGTTCATCACGCGACTGATGAAATCTTTGGCCTTGAACCCGATTTTATCCGAGAAAACGCGGAGCGAAAAGGCAGGGTTCGCCTCCTTCTTTGCGCTATAATAATCCTTCAAAAACTCCCGGTAGTCCAGGTATTCGAAGATTTTTTTCCCTAGTTTCTTTTCGCCCATGCCATAAATGTAAGAAAATTATGTTTTGCGGAGTATAAAAAAGCGACTTTAGCGTTGTCCAGAAACAACGAGAAATCAGCTTTCACGAGAAAAGCGCTTTGAAGTGCGCGCCGCAAGATATAGATTATGGGTATGGGGGAATAATCCCCCTAATTGCAGCCCGCTTCGCGGTCTTCCATTACCCCCAATGCGGGCTTCAGACGCCAGCCCGCAACGCCTGGCTTAATTGCTATAAAGGGATGGAACAAGCCAAAAGTTGGGTAATCGCAAAAAAAGTGAGGAACAATGGGTATGAAAGGTTTTGGTCACATCGCTCTTGCAAGCGTTGTCTCAATTTTCGGAATTTCTGCATTACACGCCGCAGATTCCGCTTCAATTCCAGCAACAGAGGTTGTTTCGCTCCCGTCCGACGCCGCCTACGGCGGTGGCGACAAAATCGGTTCGCAGCTGATTGCAGCCACTTACAACGCCGGGAACGGCCCTGGCATTTGGATTGTCGCCGATGGCGGTTACAGGCTCTACCACAACGGTTCACTCCTCGCCGAAGACAACCAGGCGGGCCGCGTGCGCTTTATCCCGATGACATTCCTGCCCGGCGAAAACGCCATTTCTGTCGTGAGCGTGAACGGCAAAGGCGCCCCGGGCGTTCTCGTGCAAATCGACGACCTCGACAAATCTTACTATTCCGGCAGTGGCTGGAAGTCAAAGCCCGTCGTTGGCAACAACTCCTGGAAAAACAAGGGCCGCGACCTCTCGCAATGGGGAGGCGCCACAACGCTTTCTTACGCAAACAACAAGCTCCCGAGTGGCGGTGCGCTCGAAAATTTCGCCACAAACACACAAGCGAAATGGATTTGGACAAGCGATGAATCCGACCCAACAGCAGTGCTCCTTTTCACGTTCAATGTGAAGGCCGAAGGCTTTGGCGTATCCACAACAGGTGGCGACGCAGGCAAAGTCGTCATAGCAAGTGATTCCGCAAGCATTCGCAAACACTTGCAGAGTAACGATGCGGTGACGATACTGGTGCCCGAAGGAACTTACGACTTTAGACAGTTCAGGAACGCCGTCACGGAAGCC
>CAMZFJ010000291.1 GCA_947306025.1 uncultured Fibrobacter sp. | reverse complement strand
GAATCGGGAATGGAAAATTCCATGGCTCCGGTAACGAGTGCGTCTCAGGACGGTTTCGTTCAGATGACTGATGAAACTCCAATTATCTTGAAAAAGGCTACTGTGTCATGTCCTGATGGCATTGGTCAGTACGAGTGCCCCTCTAAATTTGTAGATGCAGCCAAGGGTTACACTTATACAGCCAATGGTATAGCGCTGACGAGTGGAAATACAGGAGGTGAAGGAAGAGTTTATATAAGGGTGAAAGATAGACAAGGTCGTTTTGTCAATAATTCACATGTTGATTTCCTTCATACTTATGGTATCGCTGTTTGTGATTGCCGTATGAACGGAGTTAATTTTAATTGTCAAAATCATAGTTTTTGGGCGCCGGGTTTTTTGTCTAATATAGATTTCACCCCAAATAATCAAAATGGTATTGGTATTATTGATCGCTCCGTGTTGTCTAATCAGTGTGCTGCTGATCGTTTGGGCTATCTTTTTATTTATGCGGCAGTTTTTAACGCAGGACGGTCCGATGAAGTGGTTTTGCAGGGCGCATCTTATGCGGGAAATTTGAATGCCAATACTGCAGTTCGGGTTTACCAGAAATATATATTGCCCGCGCAGCTTCAGGAAGCAGGACTTTAATTCCTGAAAAATCTTAATAAGGAACTCGGCCTCGCGCCGGGTTCTTTTGCTTTTTTCAGTAAGTTCTAAAATCGGCTAGCTGCAGTAAAACTGCACTTTTCTATATTTCTTTTGTAAATTGGAGAAATTCATGAAACGTTCCATTGTGATTACTGGCGGGGCGGGCTTTATCGGAAGTCATGTCGTTCGTCTCTTTGTCAATAAGTATCCTGAATACAAGATTATCAATCTCGATAAGCTGACTTACGCGGGCAACCTTGCAAATCTCAAGGATGTTGAAAACAAGCCGAACTACAAGTTCGTGAAAATGGACATTTGCGATTTCGATGCGTTCTACAAGCTGATGCAAGATGAACATGTCGATGGCATTATCCATCTTGCTGCCGAAAGTCACGTGGACCGCTCCATCAAGGATCCGTTCACGTTCGCAAAGACGAACGTCATGGGGACGCTTTCGCTTTTGCAGGCTGCCAAGCTCTATTGGGAATCGCTCCCCGAAAAGTACGAAGGCAAACGTTTCTACCACATCTCGACAGATGAAGTTTACGGTGCGCTCAAGATGAACCATCCGGAAGGCATTACGCCTCCGTTTACGACCACGGCTTCTAGCTCGGAACATCATCTGGCTTACGGTGACGACTTCTTCTACGAAACGACGAAGTATACGCCGCATTCTCCGTATTCCGCTTCGAAGGCCGGTTCCGACCATTTCGTTCGCGCTTTCCATGACACTTACGGCATGCCGACGATTGTGACGAACTGCTCCAACAACTACGGTCCGTACCAGTTCCCCGAAAAACTTATCCCGCTCTTCATCAACAACATCCGTCACAAGAAGCCGCTCCCAGTGTATGGCAAGGGTGAGAACGTTCGCGACTGGCTCTTTGTCGAAGACCATGCCCGCGCTATTGATGTGATTTTCCATAACGGAAAGATTGCCGAGACCTACAACATCGGTGGCTTCAACGAATGGAAGAACATCGATATCATTAAGGTTGTCATCAAGACGGTGGATAAGCTGCTCGGTCGCGCTGAAGGCGAAGACCTGAACCTTATCACTTACGTGACGGATCGCCTGGGCCACGACGCCCGCTATGCCATCGACTCCACCAAGCTCCAGAAGGAACTCGGCTGGGAACCGTCGTTGCAGTTCGAAGAAGGCATCGAAAAGACTGTGCGCTGGTACTTGGACAACCAGGAATGGCTGGACAACATCACGAGCGGCGACTACGAAAAGTATTACGAGACGATGTATAAGAATAGGTAAGAGGTGTGAGGTCGGGCTTTGCCCTTTGAGGTCGCGACATTCGTCGCTTTGAGTTATAGTTAGGCGGCAAAGCCGCGATTATTGATACTCATGCCTCAGAGGGAGCTATGCGACCGACCTCATTGCTCATAGCTGAAAAATCGGAGTTTTTTATGTCAAAGTTTAACTTTATAGACACTGAAATCGAAGGTGTAAAAATCATCGAACCGACTGTGTTCGGCGATGCCCGCGGTTACTTCATGGAAACCTACAGCAAACGCGATTTTGCCGAAGGCGGTATCGATGTGGATTTTGTTCAGGATAACGAATCCCGTTCTCGCAAGGGCGTGCTCCGCGGTCTCCATTTCCAGAAACAGAATCCGCAGGGCAAGCTTGTCCGCGTAATCGAAGGTGAAGTCTTTGACGTGGCTGTGGACCTCCGCAAGAACAGCAAGACTTTTGGCAAGTGGGTCGGCGTGACTCTCTCTGCCGAAAACAAGAAGCAGTTCTACATTCCCGAGGGCTTTGCTCACGGCTTTGTGGTGCTTTCTGAAACGGCGTCGTTTGTCTACAAGTGTACGCGCTTTTACGCTCCGGGTGACGAAGGCGGCCTGATGTGGAATGATCCGGAAATCGGAATCCAGTGGCCGGTGGGCGAGGGCTTTGAACCGCTCCTCTCCGAAAAGGATACCAAGAATCCGCTTCTGAAGGATCTCGGCTTCGCTTTTGACCTGTAACTCACAAACTTATTTTTCTATTATTACGCTATCATGAAAAACATTCTTGTCGTTTGTACTGGGAACATCTGCCGCAGCCCAACAGGGGAGTACCTTTTGAAAAAAGAACTCGGACCTGGCTTCAATGTGATGAGTGCTGGTCTTGGTGCTTTGGTTGATAATCCCGCTCATGAAATTTCTCAGAAAATTGCTTTGCAACATGGCATTGACATGAGTGCCCATAGAGCTCGCCAAATTAACTTGGATATCCTCAAGTGGGCTGATTTGATTTTAGTGATGGAAAACGGACATAAAAAGGAACTTTTGCACAAATACCCGTGGCTCGAAGGTAAGGTATTCCGCTATGGTGAATCTCACCAGGTCGATATTCCTGACCCGTACAGGAGGCCGGAAAATGCATTTGTCTTGGCGTGGAACTTTATTTCCAAGCTGACTCCGTATTGGGTTGAAAAGATTAGGCAGAGTGAAGCCGCAAAATAATTATGAAAAGGAAACGTATGAATAAAATTGGTATTGCTCTTTGTGGTGTAGCCGGCGCTATCTTGAGTGGTTGCTTTGCCGCTCCGCAGATGCGAATGGAAATCCCTACAGACTCCACGACCTATAATGGAATTACTTTCAAGTTGCATTCCATTGAAAAGGGGGACATGGGTGAACCGGTGCAGGTCGCCCCAAATCCGTCCGAAGGCGATTTGGCTGATTTGATGGTGGATTCCCTCCCTGAATTGGAATATAGAATTGGACCTCTGGATATGGTGCAGGTGGTTGTTTGGGAACATCCGGAATTGACTTCTCCGATGGGTCAATACCAACCGGCTGGTCAAAAGGTTACGACCGATGGCAAGCTTTTCTACCCGTATGCAGGTGAAATTCAGGCTGCTGGCCTTACCGCTCAGGAACTTCGCACTGAGATTACCAAACGCCTTTCGGACAAGATTCTTAATGACCCGCAGGTGGATGTCCGCGTGACGGGTTACCACAGTCGTAAGGCTTTTGTGACGGGTGCTGTGAACAGACCGGGTGTCGTGCGATTTGATGAAAATCCGATGACTATCTCTGACTTGATTGCCAATGTGGGCGGCTTTAATGAATTGGCCGATCCTTCGTTTGTTCAGCTTCGCCGTGGCGAAAAAATTTATAACATCGATTACGTCAGTGCATTCAAGGATAATATTGCTATTGACCGTATTCTCGTGAAACCGGGTGACCAACTTTTTGTTCCGCTAAGAAGTCAAATGGAACGTGATAGAAAGGTGTACGTCCTTGGT
>CAMZFJ010000290.1 GCA_947306025.1 uncultured Fibrobacter sp. | reverse complement strand
TCTCGGGCCAATACTTCACATCGGTTTCTTTTAAAAATAAAAGCGCCTCGTGGTTCCTAGACAAACTAAAAGACAGAATGGTAGACGGCCTTCTGTACTACAATTACAAAGGCGAAATTCAACTTGCAAATCCGGCAGCGCTGAGCATTTTGCACACCACGCAAGAAGCACTCCACAACAAAAAAGTTTCTTCAATTTTCCCGCAAATCACAGACCCTTCGCGCGAATCGACTTACAACAAAATAAGAGTCAAGATTGACAACGAAGACCATATCTTTAATGTTTCAATTTTTGAAATACGCCAATCGTTGACCACCAACTACAACGTAGCATTCTTTAGCGATGTTTCGAACACATTGCATTATCAGCAAATTATCAAGAACCGCGATGAGCAGTTCAAGGAATACCAGCTCGACCAGATCCGCTACCAGGAACGCTTGAACATCTGGAAAAAGAAAGTCGACGAAAGTAAATACTTCTTGGATACGCTCATCAGCACACTCCCGTTCCGCTTCTGGTCCAAGAACGAGCAGGGCGTGTTCATGACGCAAAACCAGACCGACATCAAGAGTCGCGGGAACTTGTTGCAGACTTCAGAACCGGACAACAAGATTCTGCCCGAAGAACTCTTGGCCCGAAACGAAGGCGAACCGCAAAGTTTCATTTCTTATGAACGAATTAAAAAGATCATTGGCGATTCGGATGAAGAAGAAGACTCTGTCGAAATTTTGAAGCAAGATGAATACAACATGGCGGTCCGCAAAGGAGAGGCCAAGGATATCATGATTTTCGAAAACATGTTTATCCCGATTATTGCGCCACGCAAGCCGTATAAAATCATCGGTATCAAGATCGACATCACCAATGAAAAGCGCCTCGAAAAAGAACGCGACATGTTGCAAGAACAAAAGCACATCCATTCGAGGCTCGAAGAACTGGGAACCATCTGCGGCGGCTTTGCGCACGACTACAACAACATCCTTGGTTCGCAAATCGGTTTCTGCGATCTCGCACTCGAAGTGCTCGATAAGGACAACCAGGCTTACATGTTCATTCAAGAAGCTCGAAAGGCGGCTACCCGCGGTAAGGAATCGCTCGAAGAACTCTTGAACACCATCCGCGGCAAGACTTCTGAAAAGGACAAACTCACAGAATTTGCGCCTTACATGATTATCGAAGACGTGGTGAAGAAACTCTGGATTACGCTCCCGCCAAACGTAAAGGTTAAGGCCGACGATATCGACAAGAACATCCGCATTGTCGGAAACGTGTCCGCACTCGACCGCATTATCAGCAACCTTGCAAACAACGCCATATTCGCCATGAAGGAAAATGGCGGAACGCTTACGATTGCATTAAAACGCGAAGTGCTCACGGAGCCGCTCATTACGCCGTATGCACCGCAGATTGATGCGGGCACTTATGCAAAAATCACCGTCGAAGATACGGGCACCGGCATGGACACAGCGACCCTCGAACGCATCTTTTCACCGTTCTTTACGACCAAAGCGCCTGGCGAAGGCCTCGGTTTGGGCCTATCTTCTGCCTTAAGACTGCTAAAAGAAGGCAATGCAGGCTATACAGTACAAACAACCTTGGGCGAAGGAACTATTTTTAATCTATATTGGTCTATAAGAAACGAGAAAATGGAGGCTTAATGTCTACAATACTCATCATTGACGATGATGCTCAGCTCAACCTCATGTTGAAGTCTGCCCTGGAATTGAAAGGTTACACTGTCGATACAGCTTGCAACGGTAAAAAAGCAAAGTCGCTTTATCAGAAGAATACGTACGATGTGATTATCACCGATATCATCATGCCGGAAGGTGATGGCTTTGAAGTTGTCCTTGACCTTCGCCGTATGGGCATGAGCGACCGCACGATCGCTATTAGCGGTGGTGGACGTACTTCTGCAGAAGACTACCTTGCAACGGCACAGCATTTCGATGTAGCCGCAATTTTCAGCAAGCCGCTGGACCTCCAGCTGCTCCGCAACAAAGTTGACGAGATAATCAAAGCACATTCGTAATAGCATAAATGATGAATATCCTGATCGCTGATTTTGATCGGAAATTTGTCGAGGAGCTACAGCGGAACTGGTCCATCGCCGGAACGAACCTCTTGGTCTGCTCCGACGAAAAGACTCTGATGCCGCTTATAAAAAAGACGTCGATAGACCTTGCGTTTATCGAGGTCCCTTTTTTAATGCTCGACAATATGGATTTGATCAGCTACCTCAAGGAACGCCAGCCTGGTATCGAAATTTTCGTACTGTGCGACGACCGCAACTGGCAAGGCGCGGCAAGCGCCATCACGCGCGGAGCAACAAGCTTCTTGAAAAAGCCGGTCACGCTTTCGCTCCTCGAGAGCACGGCAAGCAAAATCCAGGCACAGCAGCAAAACAAGTCCAACACGCAGCTCATGGAATCCCAAGTGTTGGACAGCCTTCTCGGCGACACGCCCGAGATGCGCAAGATTTTAAAGACAGTTTATAAGGTCGCACCGACCAACAGCACCTTGCTTATAACCGGCGAGTCTGGTTCGGGCAAGGAATTTTTGGCGAACGTCGTTCACCGCTACAGCAAGCGCGCGAACGAACCGTTTGTGCCAGTCAACTGCGGAGCCATTCCCGAGAATCTCGTCGAGAGCGAACTCTTCGGTAGCAAGAAGGGTTCTTACACCGGTTCCACCGCAGACAAGAAAGGCTTGTTCGAATCTGCAAACGGCGGTACGCTATTCCTCGACGAAGTCGGTGAACTGTCGCTCGCTACGCAAGTTAAACTATTGCGTTTCTTACAAAGTCACGAAATCAGACGCGTGGGCGAAACGGACGCACGCTATTTGGACATTCGCATTATCGCAGCAACAAACCGCGATTTGCAGCAAGCCATGCATGAAGGGCGCTTCCGCGAAGACCTTTACTACCGCCTGAATACGTTCCACTTGCAGCTCCCGCCGCTGAGGGAAAGAAAACCCGTCATTCCGAACTTGATACGTTACTTTATTCTAAAAAATAAGGAAGCGCAAGGTAAGGAAATCCATGACCTTGAACCCGCAGCACTTTACGCTTTGACGAAATACCCCTACCCCGGCAACATCCGTGAACTAGAAAACATCATGGAACACGCGATTGTGCTTTCGGAAGGCGGAATCATCAAGCTTGAAGATTTGCCAGAATACGTGCAGGTAGAAGCCCGTGAAAAGACGGTCGCCATCCCGCACATCAAGGACAATGACGGGAAGGTTGCAAATGAGGAATTTGCACAAGAAGATATTGTTCGCGAAGACGACGAAGAAATAGAGTCGACCATAAAGCCAATCCATTTCGCACCGGTTACAGGCAAAACCGATAGCGCAGGGCTTTTGACGCACAACCCGACCAAGTACATAACGCATAATCCAGAGCCCGACGAAGAAGAAATTCTTTCGCTCGACGAAATGGAACGCAGACACATTCTGCATGCGCTAAGCTTTTGCAAAGGAAACAAGACCGAAGTGTGCAAGAAGCTCGGCATCAGCCGTGCAACGCTTTGGCGCAAGCTCAAAGAACTGAAAATCGAGATGGATGGCGGAGAGGAATAGTTACTAGTTAATAGTTAAGAGTTACTAGAAGATTTATGAGGCGAGAAGCATCTTGTTTAATGCAATCTAGTAACTAGTAACTTGGAACTATAAACTGTGCCGAAGGCACCTCAGTAACTAGTAACTTAGAACTCGGAACTTGCGAAACTTATACCTCTACCATCGTTGCTACGAGGCAAGAATCTTTCGTAGAACCGCTACCAACAAAGTCTACGTCTTGGGATTTTTTCCAAGACGTTTTTGCTTTGGGATAAACGGAGGAAACGGCCGCGAGAACGTCACGCGCAAATGCGTTCAAATTAAATTCACTGTAG
>CAMZFJ010000289.1 GCA_947306025.1 uncultured Fibrobacter sp. | reverse complement strand
CTTGGTATGTTTCATATCGCTTTAATAAAAAGTTAAGAAAAATGTTGGGGTAAATATAGCAAAAGTCCCCGCCTATATAAAACAGAAAAAGTCCGCTCCGAGGCGGACTTGAAATTGAATGTTTCGATATTTTAACCTTTTTGGTCGTCGTTTTTCTAGTCACTCTTAACTAATGACTAATAACTAATGACTAATAACTAATGACCAATGACTAATGACCAATGACTAATGACCAATGACCAATGACCATTAACCAATTATTTCTTCTTGAACACCTTGTAGAAACAGAATGCGCAAAGGCCTGTGATGGCTCCCCAAGCGCAAATCATGAATACGAGTCCACCTGTTGTAAATTCTGCGTTCATTTTAAGCCTCCTTGTCCATGTTTTCGTCGGAGTTTCCGATTTCCATCTTTTTAATCTTCTTGCTGCGGCCTTTTTCTGCAGGGCCTCCCTTGCGCCAAGCGTAAGCGATTGCCAAGTTCAAGAGCAAGAACAGGACGAATAGGAATCCGCGGAATGCCCAAGTAAATCCGATTTTCGAGAACGTATGTCCGAGAAGTTGAACGGTGTCGTTCGGGTTGACGTTGCTGAGCGTGATGAACGGGAGGCCGTCCGTTGCCGTGAACGAAACCAAAAGCACAATCAAGTAAATCGGGCAGACATACATGATAATCGGGCGGAGGAATTTCGGGAGCTTGAGAAGCGAGCCGTCGTTCATGGTGGCAAACGCTTCGTTTTCATCCGGTTCAACTACAACTTCGGCAGGGAGGTCGCCGTTGGCCTTTGCGTCTTTGGCCTTGCGGCGCCCGAGCACAAAGCTGAATAGAATAGCCTGGATCATGCCCACGAATACGATAAGGTACGTACCGCCCCAGAAGTCGAGTTCATCAACGGTGCCTGCGGCGAGGCCGAAAATAGCGGTGAGGCTTCCGATGAAGGTAATCGTGCTGATTGTCGTAACGGATTTTTTACGCGTAAACTTGAGGTCGTCTTCGCAGAAACTGATGAGCGGCTGGATAATGGAAATGGCGCTCGTGATACCCGCGAAGAAAAGCATGGTGAACCAAACGGTCTGGAGAACACCGCCGAACGGGAGCGTTCCGAACACGTAAGGCATTGTCTGGAATCCAAGTCCGAAGGTGCCGAGCTTCGCACATTCTTCAATGTTCGCGCCTGCGATAAGCACTGCCATCGGAATCACGACCGTGCCGCCGATAATCACTTCGGCAAAACCGTTCGTGGCGCTAGCCGTAAGCGAAGAAAGCACGAGGTCTTCCTTGGGCTTGAGGTAACTGGCGTAGCAGAAGATAATGGCCATGCCAAGGCTCATCGTAAAGAATACCTGGCCTGCCGCTGCCATCCAAACCTTCGGGCTTGCAAGTTCCGAAAAGTCCGGGTTCCACATGAAGGCAAGCCCCTTGCCAATTCCCGGGAGCGTAAGCACGCGCACCACGAGCACGAGGCCTAAAATCAAGAGGATCGGCATGCAAATCTTGTTTGCGCGTTCAATGCCCTTGCGCACACCGAACGAAAGCACCACCATGTTTGCGGCAAATGTAATGATGAAGAAGATGATTGCAACCGGGATGCCGCCAACGCAAGTTTTCAGCATGATGTAGTTGCCAAAGAATTCCGTCATCTTTGCGGGACCCTGCGCGACCACATCCATCAACGTGCCCGTTGCGGAGTAGAACGCGAATGCCAAAATCCACGACTGGATGAATCCGTAATAGAAAATGATGAAAATCGGGGGGAGGAGCCCGAGTGAGCCAAGGTATTTTGCCCACTTTTTCTTTTTCTGGAAAATGATGTGGTAGGTGCTAGGCGATGTACCGTAATTGTGGTAGCCCGCGTAACGCCCTAACGTCCATTCGATCCATGCCAACGGAATCCCGAGGAACACGAATGCAATGAGGTAGGGAATGATGAATGCGCCACCGCCATTTGTTGCAGCTTGCACAGGGAATCGAAGAAAATTGCCAAGGCCGACAGCTGAACCCGCTACAGCGAGAATAACGCCAAGCTTGGAACCCCAGTTTTCACGATTATTTGCCATGTTTCTGTTCCTAAAAAAATAGTGAGCCGAAACTCAGTGAGTATCGGCTATAATTTAGCTATTCCTCGAAATATGGCAACTTCGAAATATGTTACGAGGGGGCTTGGGCTTTTATGATTGAGCCTTTTTCTGGCCCTTGATTTCCATTTTCTTTTGGTACATGCTTTCGTCTGCACGCTTGAATACGTCTTCCAGGGTGTCACCAGGCTTGTATTCTGCCATGCCGTAAGCGACAGAGTATCGTTCCCAAGGATCACGCGAGGTATTGTTCCTTGTCTTCTGGAATTCGGCATCCAATGTTTTTAGTAGCCTCATTCTGTTTTTATAGTTGCTGTTTTGCAGCAAAATCACGAATTCGTCGCCGCCAATTCTGTAAACCAGGGATTGCTTATAGATATTGCAGAAAAGGTGACAAGCTCCGCAGATGTATTTATCGCCGCAGTCGTGACCGTAGGTGTCGTTTACCTCTTTAAGGTTGTTGACGTCAATCATCAAGAGGGCGAAGGTGGCAGCGCCTTTGGTCTCGATTTCTTCTTGCATCGAGTCCTTCATCTTGTCATAAGCGACTTTGCTGTTGACATGGGTTAAAGGATCCTTGAACGCAAGCTCCGTCATATCCTGAGCCTGTTCCTGTGCCGAACGCGCCTTTTCTTCTGCGGTTAAAATTCCTTGGACGTAATTACGCATATCTTCGGACATTTGAGAAATGGCGTTTGCAAGGGATTCGACTTCGTTATTCGTATGAATATCGGGAGCGTCAAAGATGAGTTCGTCAGGAGCTGTTTTATCTCGGCTCTTTTCTGCAAAATGTCGGGCGCTCTTTTCTAGCGCAAGGATGGGGCCTGTTACGTTATGGCGTAGCCAAATAAGCAATACGAGCCCGAATAGAACACCCAAGCACAGTGTTAAGAGAACGTTATAGACCACATAGTGGTTAACGGTATTGTGCAGTTCTTCAATGGAGATGTCGGCGCAAAGAACTCCGAAATGAACTCCAACTGAATTGACGTAAGGTTTACATGCAGTGTAGGCTGCTCCGTAATCGGAGATTTCTTCAAAGAATGAAGTTTTTTCTTCTTTAATGGCTTTGGTAAATTTTAGAATTTCAGAAGGTGGGTAAGCGTCTGTAGGTTCTAGGAGCTGCATGTCTTCTTCGCCGCGGGCGCGCTCTTCTCTATTGGTGGCGGAGCAAATATTATATACGGAATCGCTACGCGTGAAAAGCGAGTATAAGTAGAAAAGTTCGAAATCATCGACCATGCCGTTGAGCAATGTTTGGAGCTTGTCGTATTTTTCGCTTTTTTTACCAGTGAGAGTGCATTGGTAAAGATCGTCCATGTCGATCTGGTTCGAGATGTAGGTTAGAATATTTTCCAGTTTGTCATCGTATCGCTTGTAGAGTGACCTGGAGTAGGTTATGTAAGACTGGATTGAAAGCATGAAGCACAAGAATGCCACGAATACTGCGCTTCCGACAATGAGACTTTTATGGATTGGTTTCTTGCGTTTTGCCATACACTGCTCCTTAACATTAGATTTAATATAGCCCTTTTTGGGGTGAAATGCAAAAGAAAGTCCTCACAAGTGTGAGGACTTTTACAGATTCAAAGAGCTCTGTTGATGGCGATTACTTGTTGTTTGCGCGGATGAGGTTCAGAGCAGAACCGGCCTTGAACCATGCCCACTGCTGTTCGTTGTAGGTGTGGCTAAGGGCGATGTTATCGACAGAGCCATCCTTGTGGTGGGCAACGAGCGTGAATTCGGAACCCGGAGCGAACTGGGTGAGGCCTGTGATATCGAACACGTCCTGTTCCTGAATCTTGTCGTAGTCGGCAGGATTCTTGAATGTGAGGGCGAGC
>CAMZFJ010000288.1 GCA_947306025.1 uncultured Fibrobacter sp. | reverse complement strand
CCATGTCATTTTGCAGGTGAACGAACAGTACACCACACTCCTCGACATGGGCCATACCCGAATTTACAAGGCAAAGAACGGCCAGCCCGGCGGCGCCAAGCGCTGCTCCGGCGCATCCGCTGATGACTTAATCATCAGTGTTCCTCGCGGAACAATCGTCAAGGACGAACAGGGCCATATCCTCACCGACTTGACTGAACCGGGCCAGAAGTGGATTGCCGCACGTGGCGGCAAGGGAGGCATGGGCAACCAGCATTTCGCAACCCCGAAGGTGCAGGCCCCGCGCAAATGCACACCGGGCGAAAAGGGCGAAGTCCGCGAACTGTTCCTCGAACTCAAGCTCATGGCAGACGTAGGCCTTGTCGGCTTCCCGAACGCGGGCAAGTCAAGCCTCGTGAACAAGATTTCTAGCGGTCGCCCGAAAGTTGGCGATTATCCATTTACCACACTTGAACCGGTGCTCGGCATCGTGCAGGTGAACGGCCACAGCTTTGTGGTCGCAGACATTCCGGGTCTCTTGGAAGGCGCTTCCGAAGGTAAGGGCCTTGGCCACCAGTTCCTCAAACACATCGAGCGTACACACACGCTGCTCTTTGTGATTGACGGTTTTGCCGAAAACGCTTACGAGCAGTTCAAGGTCTTGAAGGATGAACTCAAAGCATTCCACCCGAAGCTTGCCGAAAAAAATTTCGTTGTCGCCCTCAACAAGAGCGACCTCGGCATCGAAAACGCCATCAAGGAATTCAAGAAGCACCGCCAGAAAGTGGTCATCACATCGGCGGTCACAGGCGAAGGTTGCCCCGAATTGCAGCAGGCTTTGGACGAAGCAGTGCCCCACGGACACAAAAAAAGCATCGGTTGGAGCAAAAAAGCGTAACGGTTGCTTAAAATTATTGTAAATTCTTTAATATGAAGGCGACTCAGTCCAACATAACTAAGAAGGAAATCGTTGATGAAATCGCTTCCCAGACTGGATTTACGCAAGTAAAAACCAAAGTCATCGTGGAAGAACTCATCGACGCTATTTCCAATTGCGTTATCGAGGGCAACAATATCGAGTTGCGTGGATTCGGTCGCTTCAAAAATAAACAGCGCAAGGAACGCCGCACCCGGAACCCCAAGACTGGCGAACTGGTAAACATCCCCGCCCAGACGCGTCCGGTTTTCGAACCCAGCAAGGATTTAATCGAAAAAATCAATAAGCTTCCTTTCGACTTAGAAGAAGAGGCTTTTGTTCCTAAAGATGGCAAAGAAAGAATCTAGTACGCCCGTTATCCAGAACAGAAAGGCTAATCACCTTTACTTTGTGGATGAAACTTTTGAAGTAGGAATCATGCTCATCGGGTCAGAAGTCAAGTCCATCCGCGATGGCAAATGCACATTGGGCGAAGCATGGATTGATATCGACGAGAACAAGGATGAACTTTGGCTTGTCGGGGCCCACATTGACGAATACCTTTTCGCAAACCGATTCAACCACTTTCCGGCACGCCGCCGCAAGCTCCTCGCCCACAGGCACGAAATCCAAAAGATGCGCAAGGCGAAGGAATTAAAGGGATGCACCATCATCCCGTTGAAACTGTACTTTAAGAACCGTATCGCAAAACTCGAAGTAGGAATATGCCGAGGCAAGGATCAACACGACAAGCGACAAGACATCTTAGTCCGCGACGCCAAGATGGAAATGGCTCGCGCCGCCAAGGCCTATCGCTAATTTTCGCTTTGCAACTAATTGCATGTAGCTTAGCCCTTGCTGCTTCGGCAAGGGTCGATGTGGAGACGATTGCTCGCGAAGTCAAAGGATCGTTTCGCTGGTATCCGGTGCAAAAAACTTTTTCGATTGTCTCCCCCAGGGATACGCTCAAGTTTGCCGTTGGCATTCCGTACATGAACCGCAACGGCCGTACGATTGAACTTTCGCAAGCTCCCAAACTTGATAACGGGCATATTTGGATTGCCGAAAACGATGCAAAGAAAATTTCTTTCAGGACTGCTTTGATTGATACAAAAGCAGCCAAGCCCATTCCGGAATCAAAGAACTTTGTAGAAAAGCCGGTTGCAAAAACAGAAGCGCCCAAGGTTGCAGAACCAAAACCGACAGCGCCGGTTGTCGTAAAACCGAAGCCGCCCAAAGCAGAAATTGCAGGCACACGCGAAGTCCGCACCATCGTGATTGACCCCGGTCATGGAGGCAAGGACCCAGGCGCATCGGGCAAACGAGCACAAGAAAAAGATATCGTACTTGCAGTTGCAAAACTCTTGAGAAAGAACCTCGCCGATGAAGGCTTCAACGTCAAGCTCACCCGCAGCAAGGACGTTTTCATTGAGCTGAGCCAACGCGCCATACTTGCAAACCAATGGGATGGAGACCTGTTCATCAGCTTGCACTGCAACGCGATTGACGCGACCGAAGAACGCAAGAAGCAGATCCAGGGATTCCAGTTCTACGTATTGCGCGCCCCGGAAAGCGAAGAAGACAAGGCCATAGCCCGTCGTGAAAACGCGGTCGCCACACTCTACGGCGAAAAGAATGCGAAGGACGAACTTTCACCGCTGGAATGGTTCAAGCTCGAAGCTAGGCTCGAACAGTACAAACAAACTAGCTACTTATTTACTGAAAAATTGCTCGACAGTTTTGAAGGCGGAAAAATCAGGAAAATGAACACAGGCGTTGGCGGTGCTGGATTTATGGTTCTCGTAGGCGCCATGATGCCCGCTGTGCTCATTGAACTTGGCTTTATCAGCAACGAAGAAGATGAAGCCTACATGATGACGAAGGTTGGCCAGCAGGACCTTGCCGACCGCATTGCAGAAGCGGTCAGCAATTACAAGGACGCCGTCCACACCTATAGAGAAACGCTGGGAAGATAGCGCTCCGGCGCAGTGGTTTGTGGCTTGTAGTGGTTAGGATACCTATTTGCTAACAGGCTTTAAATTTGCCTCGATAATTTTAAGGCATTCTGCAAGAATCGCATTGTACTTTTCTTTGTAACGATCCGTTATTACGGGCGTGCCATCTTCGCAGGTTTTCGTCTTTGCAATGTAGCCATCAAACCAATAATTAGAAAGCAGACTCAACCGAGCATCTTCATCCACATCCCCTACAATATAGGGAGCGCGCCCCTTTAGAGTTTTATTATCGTAATCCAAAAGACTATCTAAATAATCTTGTTCCAAAGGATCCCTTTCTACATTTTCCATAAGCCATCCAGAAACAATCTCATACAATTTTTTCTGCACATCAGCAAGGACATCCGTAAATAAGGCAAAATCTCCCTGCGGGCAATTTTTTACAATAACATCTGGCGCGACGCCATGAGCCTCATCATATTCTTTTTGGCTCGTATAGAATTTTTTCCCATCTAATTTAACATCGCTATAAGAGCTGTCATTAGAACATTTCATGTCCACAAACATACGCATTGGGCAGCCCCCATAAGAGATGCCATAAAGCGGTTCTTCCCGAAACAAGTCCTTAACAGCACCGCAAGACTGGAGAGCACTTTCCCATCTTGAGATAATTTTTTCAGACAACGTTGTATCCGAACCCAAATACTTTTTATAATCTTCACAAGAAATATCTTTTGTACTACTGCAAGCCGTCGTTCCCATATAAGAATTAGCATAGCAAGTCACAGAAGGATCTCTAGCCAAGATATAACTCGCAGCACTAGAGGAACTTCCAGCAATTGAAGAACTAGAACTACCCAAAGAAGGCGTTTCACTAGATGAGCTCACCTCAGACACTGTAGACGAGGAACTAGGAGGTATCGGAGCATCGGTGGAACTTGATTCAATTTCTGCCGCAGAACTCGATTCAGGCGCTACGGCAGAACTCGAAGATTCATCGCCAAAACCTTCCCCATTCGCATCAGCAGATGAATCCGGATTCGCCGCCTGAGCCATAGAAAATTGAGGATT
>CAMZFJ010000287.1 GCA_947306025.1 uncultured Fibrobacter sp. | reverse complement strand
CCTTGCTTGCGCAAGTCTCCGCCACACGGTGGTCACTATCCCTAACGCAAAAAATCATTCACGAACATCGATCGTGACGGAGTGTCAATAATATCAAGATTTACCATAGATGAACTAAATAAAAATCCACGGCTTTATCACCGTGGACATTTTCAAATGGACTGTTTAGCGTTGCGCTCTACGCTTTTGGATTTCGTCTAGCGGAACGCCCGAAATGCTAGAGATGTCTTCATCAGTTAATTTGCCATTGGCAAACATGGCATCGATCCAGTCACGATCACGTTGAGCAATCTTTTCCGCCATTTCTTCTTCTTCGACTTCGGCAATGGATTTGTATCCATAAACTTCGCTGCATTTCTTGAAATCCATTTTGAACTGCTCCTTGGCTTCGCCTTTAAACCAATGTTTTAATAAGCGTGCAAGGCGAGCGTTGCAAAAATATGCTTGCATATTTTTATTACCGAGCCGTCGTCGCGGACGCCGTAGGCGCCAAAAATATAAAAGTTTGGGTGAGGATGCCATCCCCCAAAAATTGTGATTCCCGTTACTCTCATTCCTAACAAAAATGGTATTTTAAAAAGACTTCTCGTTCACCTTCAACGATTAAGGAATTTGGCTATGCTTCAAAAAATGTGGAATAAATGCAAAAAATGCGGCTGCGATAAAGCTGAGGACTCCGAAAAACTTTGCGAATCATGCAAAGAAAAACGTCGCGAATTTTGGTGCGATATCAAGAAAATTGTTGGCGTTGGCGGTGCCGCCTTTTTAGTGCTCATCGCGGGCGGCAAATTGACGAAAAAATCCTAATCCTTATCCTTTGTCAGCGCGTATCCGCGGATTGTTCTCAATCGCTTTGTTTTCGGGTCGATGGTAACGCCCCAAAATCCGGTGGATAATAGTAAGTAAATTTCTTTGCCAAGATGTTTCCATGTAATGAAAACATCGTTTTTCCCGGCTGAAATATCTTTGTATTGGATTTGGTCCCAATTGGTTCTGTGTTCCTGTTCTCCATTGACAATGTAGGGGAAGAATTTTGCTATCCATCCGTTGATGTGCGGGGTAGCTCCGCAATCGAGATCCTCAGGGACGTATTTGTAGATTTTCCTCCAAAATTTCATGTTAATCTTGTTGTTGAAAGTCTGGATAAATTCATTTAGAATCGGATCGAGTTGTTCTGCCCACCAAGGCATGTCGAAAATAAGCGTAAGATTATCGAATGAATCTTTCAACTTTTGCCAATCTCGCTTTTTTCCTTTGATGATAATTTGAGGAATCCCGCACAAAGTGTGTATGGAGTAAGAGTAATATTCCGAGCTGATGGCCATGAGCGTTGCTTTTGCAACGAACTTGTCAATTGCAGTGGATGTGGAAAAGTCAATGTCGAAAGAACTTCTTGTATCTTCTGGGAGTTTTTGGTAAAGTGAATCGTATATTTGTGCAATGTTCTTTTTCCATGCGCTAGGTGGCGATTGCAAAGTAAGCGCATTGTCGTTTATGACAAGATTTGTGTCTGCTTCGTTTTTTACGAATTTATCTTTAAACTTATCGCGATTGTTTTTTACATGCAGACGGATTCCGTCCATAATCAAAAGCCAAATGTCGTCGGGGTAAATTTCGATAGAGTGGTGATTCGCAAAAGCAGTCCCGACCATGGCAACAAAAGGGTGTGGAAATTTGTAATCGTCGATATATAAATCTTGGATAAACTTTTTATCGGTTCGTTCTTCCAAAAGAACTTGCTGACCATCAAAATTCATGATTTCGGTCATGGCGTATTTGGGCTTGCTTTCCTTGACGCTCTTGTCCTTGACTATTGCGTCTGCGGCGGCAGTGCTGAAGCCGATTGCGAAAAACAAAATGAGAATAAACTTATTCATGGGTGGAATATAAAAAAAAGAGTTTGATAAAATTTAAAGAATGTTTTGCTTTATCTGCTTGTCTTTACTCTTGCGCCATTCAACTTGTAATAACGAATTTCTTTATTGTGAAACTTGCTTGGACTGTGGCGATTCCCGTTTTGGCGATTTCCGCGTTGGTCGTTTCCGCGAATCTCAAAAATCGATTCTGTCGCCTGCGATGTGTCTCGCGGGAACCATTTTTCGAGCGAATCTAATCCGGCATTTCCAAGCACAGCCAAATCGTATGCAATCACTTTTGACGCTCCTGCGGCGCGAGCTGTATCCAATTGCGCCGAAAGCCTTGCGCTATCTGCAAGAACGTGCGAATCATCCGTGCGGAACAATTCCATATCCACCCAAAAATCGATACTGTATTTAGAACAAACTTTAGCAACGGATCGTTCGTAATTCCCTACAGTCGAAATGTCCGCGTGAACTTTCCCCGCATCGCTTGCGCCAATTCCATCTTGCACGGCGATAACATCCGGCTTGACCCCTGATGCAAAAAGCGATTCGAAAAATGATTGCAACTTTTCGGGCGTTTCCAAGTTCTGGTTGTAAAACGGAGCCGCCATCACTTTCCAGCCTTTAGCTTGTGCAGCCTGCGTGACCGGAATCAGAAAATGCGTTGCAAGTGCTGCCACAGTCGCATCAGCTTTGAGCCCATCCCAATAATAGCGTGCAATCTCCTGCGGAATATAAACCCCTTCAATTACGGTTTCGTTCCCGTAAAGCGAATGCAGTTCGTTGAGCACTTTCAAGTTCCGTGCAGCGAGTGTGTCGAGTTGCAAGACCGTTGGCGGTGTGTACCAGTTTTCGCCATCGTAATAAAGTCCCAGCCAAAGCTTGTTCCCGGCTGCCTTCGCCGCGTCAATGCTCTTGAGGAAAAGCTGATTGTTCTTGTATTGCGTGTTCTGCAAAAAGTCTAGCTGTGAAGGGTAATACAAGTGCGTCTTTTCGACCGCCGCATATTGCAACACAACCTGCTCCATACCGAGCGCATGCAATCGCTTATGCATTTGCGTGATGGAATCCTGTGACTGGTAAGCCGTCGTCCAACCTGCGTCAAAAATTCCGTCCAAATTCGCTGCCGCGCACATCCCAAAACCGCCCAAAGCGAGCGCAAACCAAACATAGTAGGGGAGTTGTCGAATGGAGGACATAATAGAAATATAATCTGTTTTCTGTCTATTAAAAAAGTCCGCCAAGCTCGAAAAACGTCTATGAAGGCGAATGAACGGTCGGCGATAACGGAAAAAAAAGAGCGATGGATCTAAAAATGCTAAAAAAGTGAATTACGATATAAAAGTATGTAAATAAACTGCTTGACTTTGGACGTTGTTGAAATTAAATTATAGCCAAACAATCTGGAGGAAAGGATGAAAACAAAAATCCTATTTACGCTGTGTGCAACAGCTGCTATGGCTTCGGCTCAAACTGCAAATATCGATGATTTCGAAGATGGCAATGGTTTGGCCAGTACCGGTGGCAAGAATGATGCCTGGTACGCTTACAATGACAAGAATGACAAGGGAGCTTCGTCTTACACGAATACTGAAGATGAATACGGTCTTGTTGTCGTGATTCCGGAAGCTGCAGCTGGCGGATCGAAGTATGGTGCTGGCTTGACGGGTATTCAGTTGGTTCAAGGTGACAATCCGTACGATCCGTATGTGGTTCTTGGTTTGAATGTTGCTGGTGGTCTTTCTGGCTGTACCACGATTTCTTATAAGTACAAGGGCGCAGGCCATAACCTTAAGGCTGTCATGGATGGCGACGAAAAGGGTGGCTTGACTGAATACAACAGACATTCTAAAGCTGTTGCTGGTAGCTCAAGCTGGAGCACGGCATCTGTTGCCGTATCTCAGCTCGCACAGGAAAAAGGCTGGGGAACTACAGTTTCTCTGAAAATGGCTGACGTGGTTCAACTTGCATGGGAAGTCAAGGGCGATGCAACTGCAGACTACCTTTACATTGACGATGTGAACTGCGCCGGCTATGCTGGTGGTAGTAGCAATCCTGGTG
>CAMZFJ010000286.1 GCA_947306025.1 uncultured Fibrobacter sp. | reverse complement strand
CTTATGTCTGCAAGATTTCAGAATTCGGCCTCGCCATCAGCATGGCAATCGACTGGTTCTTAAACCCAGGCATTTTCAATGCAGTCGCTGTAGAATCCCCCATATTCTTTGCTTTGGGCGGAGTCGCCGGTTACTTTATGCCTCACCGCTCAGAAAACGATTCTACCCAAACAACTGACAACGCACAAAGAGCCGAAGAAACCGTATCGCCGGGCGAACGCATTCGCAATATGATTACTAAGGGTCTCGAAGCAGCCAACAATGGCGAAACCGAAAACGCAGCGCGAATACTCCAATACGGGCTAACGGCGCTTTTGCGAGAAGAACCTGTCAAGTTCCAAGACGTAAAGGACGCGGCAAACAAAATTGCGGGCAGCTACGCCGAATTCCCAAGCCTGCAATGGCTTGAATGGGGCGCAACGGCAAAGCAAAAGAACATTCCCGAAGCAGCCATCGTATTACTCGAAAAAGGAATCGCCAAAGAAAAGGACGCTAATCTTATACGCCGTGCGCACCTTGATATCGGAGAGCTCCGCATTCAAACGAAGTTCGACGTCAATGTCGCTATGGAACACTTGGAAAAGGTCCTCAAAGAAAAAGACGACGACAAACTTGCCGAACAAGCGAAAAAGCTCATGGAAGAAGGCAGGAACATCCTCGTGCAGCAAGCTTACGCCGGCACTAAGAAGTTCAAGGTAACGAACTAAAGCGGATTCGTCGCAGTACACAAGTAGGAAGTTGACTGTGGTAGGTGATGCCGGCACTATGGCCGCCACGACACGTGACTTCGTCATTCTGAACCCACACAGCGGGTGAAGAATCCAGCACATTCATCAAAAAATGCCCTGTCAAGCAGGGCATGACAATACACACGCATGTTTTAATAAATGACTGGATCCAGCTCCTTGCAGGGTCAGGATAGCGAGAGGAACGCACCCCTCGCCTTACGCAATTTATTTCAGCATAATTTTCTTGGCAGAGATGACGCCGACTTGCACAAAATAAACACCGCTATTGAGCGTGCTTAAATTCATCGTCTCGTTTCGCGACTGCGCAACTTTTTGCATCTGCACATTGCCACGCAAATCAAGAATCTTGACGGAGCTACCGACAGCCGATTTTGGCAAGTTCATCGAAAGTGCACGTCCCACAAGCGATACGCCAACCTTAGCGGCAGCGACACTCTTCGGGAGCCCGACACTAAATTTCACAGGTTCGGTCACTTCGTCATAACGTTCTACGACTGCCATCAAGTACCAAGTGCTATGCGGCAACCACTGTTCAATCCAGCGCCAGTTATTCCATGCTTCTTTTTGCGGATCGAAACCGACAACACCAACGCCATCGTCATCCCAGGCAATACCCGAGCCATCTTGGCTACGGCCTGTAATGCCATTCGCAATGCCGCCTTCGAGGGTCGCATCGTAATTCGACTGGCCATCATACTTTTCAGGATTCTTAATTCCCTTGCCATACATCATGCAAGTGCCATACGGATTCTTGCCCAAAATCCAGTCGATCTGGTCGGCAGCGAACTTCGAAGCTTCCTTATACAAGCGCCTATCATCCAGGATTTGCCTTGCATATAAAATTGCCGCCGAAAGGCTTGCAATACGAGCGTCTTCGCCCTGCCACCAGTAATTACTTTCATTATCGTGCGGGATAAAGAATCCATCTTTTATTTTATTCTGAGTCTTGTAAGTTTGGCGAGCATACCCGAACGGATTCTCAACTTTATTCGTAATAGTGATAAGCCATTCATAATGAGACTTCATTGCTTGGTAAACATCAAATAAAAACTGATTAGAACAACCACCTCCAATCATAGTAACACAAGCCCAATCAGATACGTAATGGTCATGAACTTTAATACCAGAATTTTCATCAATCGCTCCCACAACTTCGCTATAGCGGGCAAGGGCAATCAAAGGAAGGCCAGCGTCACTTGCATGCCAGAACGGACGTGTCTTGTCATCGTCACTCCAGAAATAACCATCTTTGCTTACACGAGAAGCCAAGTTCTGGGCACGGTCATAAGCCGATTCCAAATAAGTCAGCTTTTTCGTAGCCGCATAAAGTTCCGTTGCAGCCAAAAGCGCCGTGTAATCGTCAATGATGTTTTCCTTGTGGTCATCGCAATAATCGCAAACGCCACCAACGCTCTGTTTTTCGGACAAATGTTCAAAAGCTTTTTCAGCAGCAGCCAAATATTGTTCGCTTGTAAAATCGCCCTTTAGGCCAAGTCTTGCTGCACTTGCCAAAGCTGCAATCGCCATGCCACCGCCTTCGCGGAAAGCGGTCTGATAATCCGTACTCTTGATGCCATCGGAACCGCTGAAGGCACAAATTTCACGTTTGCCCATGGGGCTACCCCAGTTATCGAACACGGTCATGTAGAAAAAGCCCTGTTCATCGAGCATGCGCACCAAGAAGTCCGCACCGTAAGCGGCTTCATCGGCCGTTTTTGCCTTGGTCGATGTCGAAGCGAGACGTGTCGGAATGCGTTCCGAGGCAAACGCAAGCGCCCACACCGTCAATGGAATTTGCTGAGGATTCAAATAATTGGCATAAGAAAGATGGCTCAAATATTTGCTCACGTCACCGCTAGCATCGTACCAACCGCCATGCACATCGAGTTTTTTATCGGACTTGTACACCGGCATCTGCTTATCCCAACCTTCAACAGTTGGATCGTCCGCACGATCGTTATAAAAGTAATCGAGCACCGTTGCAAGCGTATTTGTCGCCAAAGCATTTTCGCCCACCGTAAATTCACCGGAATTTTGCACCTGTCCGTTTTCGGAAACCTGCAAAGTGTACTTGCCAATCGAAAGTCCGCTCAAATCAGCCACATAAAACTTACCGTTATTGAGCCAATTGTCCGGATTCGAGCCTGCCGAAAGCTTGCCCGTCTTGACGGCAGTGCCATTCGACATCACGCTATATTCAGCACCATCCGAGAGGTTATCGCTCTTGACAATTACGGAAATCGGCTGGCCAAGATCGTAGCCCACCTGGTTGTAGAAAAACTTCGTTTCGGCAGAAGCCGAGGTTGCACCCAATAAAGCAGCAAAAGCCGCCAAAGAAGCAGGAGAATAAAACTTGTATTTCATGCCCATAATATAGACTAAAGAACATTAAAACCCAAGGAAACAAAAATTTGCGAAAGCATGCGCACATTCCAAACAACGCAATTTTTGCGTAGAATAATAAAATACCGGCCGTTAGGGGTCACGGCAAAACCCAATAAAAATCCACATAGAATAACAATTCCACCCCTATTTTTGAAATTTCAAACCATAATCCAGCATTTTTCCGAGTCAAGTCACCCTCAAATTTTTACAATTTAAAGCACTTTTGTTATTTTCAACGCTATTTTTGCGTAGATAATTAAACTTTTTCAAATTTCACGGTCCATCCCTATTGCACTTTAAAATTCAATGAGTTACATTTGGAAGCACTTAAGGAGATTACTCCTAACCACTGTTTACCAACCACTAACCACTCATAAAACCATGTACTACGAAACAATTAAAGTTCTCGACTGCACCATCCGCGACGGCGGCCTCGTCAACAAGCACGACTTCTCTCTGGAATTCGTCCGTCGTCTCTATACACTCCTTTCCGCAGCCGGCGTAGACTATATGGAAATGGGTTATAAGAACTCTCCGGAACTCTTCGACCCGAAGGAATACGGTCCGTGGAAGTTCTGCGACGACGATTTGCTCTGGAAGGTCAAGGACGGCATCGATTCCAACATCAAAATGGCAGTGATGGCCGACGTGGGCCGCGTCAACATGGACGCCGTGAAGCCTGCAAAAGAAAGCCCGTACCAGATGTTCCGCGTGGCAAGCTACGTCAAGAACATCGATAAGGGTATCAGCATGGTGAACGCCTTCCACGACATGGGCTACGAAACAACGCTCA
>CAMZFJ010000285.1 GCA_947306025.1 uncultured Fibrobacter sp. | reverse complement strand
AGGCGATTCAGCGCATGGGGCTTACGGACAAGTGGGTGTTTGTCGCGGGCTCGATGGGCGTGGGTGACCCGGAATACGAGCTTGGTGTAGAAGAAGACTCGCTATTGACTTTGGCGGGTGAGCTTGGCAAGCAAGGGCGTACTCTTCGCATGACGGAGATCCATCATTGCCCGGAAGAACCGATGCCGGAGTGGGTGGAACTTTATAATGCGAGCGGGCGTGCGCTCCCGTTGCAGGAGTTCCGCTTTTGCGATCGCGGTGGTGCTTTGGGGAATGCTCGGGATTCGATTCTGCCGTACCAGACGATGCTGGTGAGCAAGGACACGGCCGCTTTGCGTGAAGCTCTTGGAATTCCCGATATTCGTATGGTTCAAGTCTCGCTAGGCTATTTGAATAACGTAGAAGGTTCGCTTCGCCTTTGTTTCCGTAACGATGTGATCGATAGCGTTTATTGGAACAAAGGAACAGTGGCATGTCCGTCGGGATTCAATCCGTTGACAAGGAAACGCGAATTTACGCCGGGATTCCAGAAAAAGATGGGAATGGGCTCGGAATTTGGGAATGCTATGGGGAGTGCGTCGGGAGGTGCTGTAAATGCGCCGGGGACGAGTTCGGGGAATACGCAGGGAATAGCTAATAAAAATGCGTCGCTTACGTACAAACTTTCATCACGCGTGGTCTCGAAAAAGGGCTCCGCTCTTCGCATACGTGTAGAATCGGAACATGATGTAACGCTTGCTCTATTGGATTCTGCGGGGCGTCGCGTTTGGAAGTCGATCGTTTCAGCGATGTCGAATGAATGGGTGAAAGTGCCTGCGCAGGAATACCTTGGAATCGGCGTTGGTTATGTGGCTTTATCCGTGGGGGAGTACGAAAATGTGGTCGGTATTCTTGTACGCCCGTAAGCTGTGTTGGCGATGCTTTGGAAAATGCCGCTGGAGTTGCGCAAAGCTTTTGTACGCCGTATGGAGCGTTATAGGGGTTCTCGTTACGTTGCTGAACGTTGCTCCTTGCAATGCCGCAGAAGGGCACGCCTCGTTTGCATCCCTCCTTGCAGGCGGGCTTTCGCCTGTCGGACTTGGCGGTTATTATTCGACTCCGGCGCGTTATGCGGATCCCTCGTATAGCCTTTCGTATTATTGGATGGATGAAGTCGATGAATCTTCGTGGAATCTGTCGCTGGAATTTGGGAGCGACGTTTACCGCGTGGGTGCTTTTTTTGCATTCCTGTCCATGGATTCGCTGTACCGGAATTTGTATTCAGAATTCTCGTATGCTCGCTCGTGGAATCGCTTTGTATTTGGCGCGAGTTACGGGCTTGATATGGAGTGGGTGCCAGGCGAGGAATTTTGGTCGCGTCATCGTTTCAAGTTGGGGCTCAATTACAAATGGCGAGAAATCCATTTGGCGGCGATACTAAGCGGTTTTATGGATGAGGGGGTTGCGCCTGTGTTGGGCGTTCACTGGATGGCGGATGAGACTATTTCGGCTTTCGCGGAATGTGATTTCGATTATTTGTATGTGGGTGCGAATTTTCGCTGGAAATTTGCGGAAATAAGCACTTCTTACCGGTTCCCTGATTTTGCGGTGGCGGTTCAACTTTCGTTTAATGCCGGGCGCTACGGAGCTTCGTATGCGCGGGGTTTCAAGCACAATTCTTTGGGATGGAATGGCGTCCATGTTACGCGCTGGCTGAAACAGTAAAAAATGAAAGTTGTAAGGTGAACTTGGCAAGATGGATTGGTTCGAAAATGAAAAATTAAATTTGGCAAAATCACGTGGAATTTATTCTAATCATGAATTATTTGTTTTGATACCATCTTTTTTAGCCAATGACATAAAATCTAAAAAACAAGGCTTTGCAGGTAGCGCTTTCTTTAACTCAGATTTTGATATTTATAAAGAAATAGCAAGGATTAGAGGAACTGGAATCCTTGTTTTTGACAATGAAGGTCGAATAAAAAGTGAAACCATAAAATATCATAGGATTGTCGGTTTTGGTGGTATGAAAAAACTTGAACAAACAGATGTAATTTCTATAAGATATTCAAAGACGGGATCACATGCGTTCCCTGTCCATAAAAATAAATTTGAGGACGATTTGAAATTCGTAAAAAGTAAAAACCTTGATGAACACTCACGATCCGGCATCACCGCCGGGGTGTCATTCATCAAGGTTTTTCTATAATATAAATTTTTTTCCTTAGAAAGTCAATAGGAGCATTTTAAACTTAAATTTCGCTTTTAATTTTTTTTTCCCATTGTAAATTTATCTAACTTTGGGTTATATGAAAAAAGTCGTCCTTTTATTGCTTGCTTTGTCTGTATTTTCTGTGGCGAAACCTGCTAAAACGCAGCCAAAACCGAGTGCTGAAAAAAAGGCAAAGACCGAAGTCGAGGTAAAGGACGAAACTCCGGCCGCAGAAGCGAATGCTGTGCCAGAAACGCCTGCTTCGGATTCAAAGCCTATAGAGCAAGATGAATCGTTGAAAGATTCTTCGTTTGCGCTGTATATCCATCCGTTTAATTTTATTGTGCCGTATTCGCATTTTTGGGGAGGCCTCAATGTTCCGGAGGGATTTACGGACTATCCGCTGTTCAATCTGACGTTTGAATGGAAGTTGATGGAAAAAATTTCTCTGATCTCGGCGCCGCATTATGTACGAGTGGATAGAGAAAGAAAACACGATCGCTACAAGATTCATGATATCGGTTTGCAGGAAAGTTTCCGTTTGTATGGCGTGGGAGGCAAGCGTTGGCGCTATTTCCAGGCGGGCCTTTTGGTGAACCATTTGCATATTCATTCGAATCGTGACGGAAGTTTTGATGGCTGGCTTTACGGCTTTATGTGCAATGGCGGTTTCAAGAAAGTCCTGAATAATGGGGAAGGATTCCTGGGGCGCTTTGCGGTTTTTGTCGATGTCGGTTTGGGTTATGCCTGGACGAGTGACTTTGATGCAGAACGCAAGGGCAAATACTTTGAGATGGACAAGGGACTTGTCATCGACGTGAACGCCGCGTTCGGATTCCAGATATAGGATTTTGTTTCGTCATTCTGAATGAAGCGAAATGAAGTATCCAGTGAAGTCTTGACGAGAATTTTGACTGGATCTTTCAGCCCTATGGGCTTCAAGATGACGTGATTGAAAATGGTAATGCGATAGAAAAAACGAAAAGACCTTCTCAAAGAGAAGGTCTTATTCGCGGGATAGACGAGGCTTGAACTCGCAACCTCCGGCGTGACAGGCCGGTGCTCTAACCAAAATTGAGCTACCACCCCAAATCGTTTCCGATTTTCGGTAGTGGGCGATAACGGATTCGAACCGCTGACATTCTGCTTGTAAGGCAGACGCTCTGAACCAGCTGAGCTAATCGTCCGAATAATTACTTGTTTTCATCCTTGCCGTTGAAGAGGATTCCGAGAGGAATAATCACAACGTAAGCAATCGTCAAGATAATCGGTGCAATCGAGAGGCTGACTGGATTATCGGCAGGACCTGTGGCCAAGCAAATAAACCCGATAACGAGTAGTAAAATGCCAATAGCTATAAGAACAAGATTCTTTTTATTTAACATTTTCTACAACCTCAAGATTACGTGCCAAATATACAAATATTCAGGATCTTGTCAACCGAAAATGCGTGTTTTTTTGAAAAAAGTGAAAAAAATTGTGAAAGGGGATGTTTGCATAAAAGAGGACTTTACGATGTTGTGTGTAAAGTATGTTTCTTCGCGTGTCTCCGCGGTCGCTGTGTTGGGGATGGCTTTTGTGTGATTGATAATGCGTACGGAGACTCTGCAAAACGAGTGTGGGGGACAATGTAAGGAAAACTGCACTGGATCCTTCGCGATGCTCAGGATGACGTTGTGGGTGTCGTGTTAGGTAGCCCCGGAATATTTCCGGGGTGACTATGCATAAACGAACAGACC
>CAMZFJ010000284.1 GCA_947306025.1 uncultured Fibrobacter sp. | reverse complement strand
CACGTCCAGCCCCAGCCCGGCCATCCGCTCCGGATCGGAAAAGATCTCCCGGGGCGTTCCGTCCGCGGCCAGCTTTCCGCCCGCGATGACCAGCAGCCGGTCCGCCAGCCGGGCCATATCCTCCATGGAATGAGTCTTTGTCGTTGCACCAATTATTTTATCTGCACCCATCAATTGGCGAGCCACCGCGACCGGCATATCCGTCTGCCCCACATGCACACCTTCGGCGCCAATAGCGAGAGCGACATCAACACGGTCATCAATAATCAGCGGGATTCCATAACGTTTAGTGACTTCATGCGTTGCCGTTGCAAGTTCCATGTATTCACGTGTCGAGCGGTTCTTTTCGCGGAGCTGGATGAGCGTAGCCCCACCCTTACAGGCAGCCTCTACTGTTGGCAAAAAACGTTCAGCCGGAACACTAGTACTATCGGTAATAAAATAGAGCGTCGTATCAAGATTTTTCATGTTTTTAAAGGTAGAAAATATTACTCTGCTTTGGAATAGAGCATTTTAAAGTTTAAAAATTGTGAAAATCCGCACAAAATTTACATTTTTATCACAATTATCTTTCCAAAATATATATAGTTATATATCTTTATGTAACAAGGACTGAAAATCCTAAAAACGGAGCGATATTATGAAGACTGTAAATTCAAAGAGGGGTATCACCCTCATGGAGCTTATGGTGGTTCTCGCTATTATGAGTATTCTTTCCACCGTGGCAATGCCGAAGATGTTTGGTGCCGGCGAAAAGGCTCGTGAAAAAATCGACCTGATGAAACTGTATGACCTCAGAAACGCACTCAACTTGGCGCTTATTGAGGATAGTGATGCCATGACTCACTATGACCCGACAAAACAGCAAAAAGCTAGCGAAAAACAAAAAACACTTAATAGATTGAATGAAGGCCTTTCATCAAAACAAGGTGCAGCTCTATTCGTAATCGAATTGCATGGTAAGCTTTCTATAAATGTTCAAGGTACTCATAATAGCGCTAATAACACCTACAATGTTAGCGAAATGATTGGGGAAGGTGGAACATTCTATACAGCTCTAAAAGATGCAAACTTTGATGGCGTTGCCGATATTATTGCCGACAGAATTAAAGGACTCGGCAATTACAAAAATGGAGGGGATACGTACACCTCTATTCCATGGAAAAAAAGCACCGGCGAAACCTTCTACCGAACAGCTCCTAAAAGAACGCTATTCCAAAGCAAAGCCCTTAATGCAGGAAAAATAAATGATAACACACGTTATACGTTAAGTATCCGTTGGTCCGATCCAGACAATCCCGGCTATTCTGTAGAAGTATTCATTATTCCACACCAGGGCGAGTGGAACTCGGCATATATGTCTGATTATGGAACTTGCTTCTCGACCTACGGCCGCAAAGGTTGTGCAAAGAGAAAGAAATAAGCTGATACATCTTTGAGAACGAAAAGCTCCGGAATAAATCCGGAGCTTTCTGTATAGTTTCGATCAAAAAATCGTACTCTATGGCGAGAGAAATCCGCGCCCGTTATACGTACAGATAATCGTTCAACACAGGCTGCATGCCTTCGCCGCTCATGTCGGCGTACATCTTGTCGATGCTGCGACCGTCATTGATTTCGAACTGTTCGTCGCCGCCTTCCCCGTCATCGTGACCGCTGTACTTGCTTTCGTGGTCGCCGATACCGGTCGAGACGCCTGCGGAAATTTTCGTGGCGGCGATTTTCACGATGCCATTGCGGAATTCCTTGCTTTCGCGGCTCGAAACCGTGATGCCCACGAACGGGAGGAAAATGCGGTAAGCGCAAAGCACTTGGCAAAGTTCCTTTTCGTGAACGTCAAGCGGGCTGATCTTTTCGTTGTTCACAATCGGGCGGAGACGCGGGCAGCTGAGGCTCATTTCGGCATGCGGATACTTCTTTTGCAAGTAGTAAACGTGGAGGGCGCTTGCGAGAGCGTCACGGCGGAAGTCCGAAAGTCCGAGAAGTGCTGAGAATCCGCAACCGCGCATGCCACCCATGAGGGCGCGTTCCTGAGAATCGAAGCGGTACGGAAACACACGCTTGTGGCCCAGCAAGTGAAGCTGTTCGTAACGCTTGCGGTCGTAGGTTTCCTGGAACACAGTCACATAATCGACGCCACATTCGTGCAAGTACTTGTATTCATCGACATTCACCGGATAGACTTCGACGCCCACGAGCTTGAAGTACTTGCGGGCAAGTTTGCAAGCTTCGCCGATGTATTCAACACTGCTTTTGGCACGGCTTTCGCCGGTGAGCAACAGGACTTCTTCCATGCCGCTATCGGCGATGACTTTCATCTCGTGCTCAATTTGCTCCATGTTCAGCTGCATACGCTTAATGTGATTGTAGCAGTTGAATCCACAATAGACGCAGTAGTTTTCGCAGTAGTTTGCGATGTAGAGCGGAGTGAACAGGTAAACGTTATTGCCGAAGTGACGACCAGTTTCAATCTTTGCCTTGGCTGCCATTTCTTCGAGGAACGGAGCCGCTGCCGGAGAAAGCAAAGCCTTGAAATCTTCGATGGAACAAGTGTCGTGCTGCAAAGCGAATTTCACATCGCGAGCGGTGTACTTGGAGGCGTCGTAACTATCAAATGCGGCGAGAACCTTGTCGCGGATGTCGGACTGGATGACTTCCATTCCCGGCAGATATTCCATGATATCCGTGCGGACAGACGGATCCGTTTCAATCCTGTGCTTGCGTTCTAGCGCCGCCGGAGAGAGATTCCCAGAATCAAAGAAATAATTGTTATCTTTGCGTTCAGCCATCTTAATCCCTCAAGAATCCTGTAAGCGGATCGGATGCCGATGCTCCACGGGAAAGCACTCGGCCAAGCCCGGCGAGGTAAGCCTTGCGGCCCGCTTCAATGGCGAGCTTGAATGCAGATGCCATCTGAGTAATGTCGCCCGCTGTTGCAAGAGCGGTGTTCGCCATAATGGCAGCAGCGCCCATTTCCATGGCGGCGCATGCTTCAGATGGTTTACCGATACCTGCATCCACGATAATCGGGAGTTCGATTTCATCAATCAAAATTTGGATAAATTCTTTTGTACAAAGTCCCTTGTTCGAACCGATCGGAGATGCAAGAGGCATCACGGCGGCAGCGCCAGCATTCACGAGATCGCGAGCGACGTTCAAATCCGGGTACATGTAAGGCATTACGACAAAGCCTTCCTTGGCAAGCGTTTTCGTAGCCTTGATGGTTTCGGCGTTGTCCGGGAGCAAGTACTTGGTATCGCGCATGATTTCGATTTTAACGAAGTCGCCGCAGCCGAGTTCACGGGAAAGTCTTGCAATGCGCACTGCTTCTTCGGCATTGCGAGCGCCCGACGTGTTCGGCAAAAGCGTGACGTTTTTCGGGATGTAGTCGAGGATATTTTCGTGTTCCTTCGTATTTGCACGGCGAACGGCAAGCGTTACAATCTGAGCGCCAGCATCTTTAACAGCCGCTTCGATAAGCTTGAGGGAATACTTTCCAGAACCGAGAATAAAACGAGAATCAAATTCATGACCGCCAATAACAAGTTTGTCAGAATTCATTTGCATGTCCTTTATGTTAAACTTCTAGACCGGCAATAATCCGGATAATCGTGAGCGCCTCATGCGCTGCGCAAATCTGCACGCGAGGAGCGAGGAGCGCAAGCCCTTGAGTCACATCGCTCTTGCCATCGCCACAAAGGTAAAAACGTTTTGAAATTTTTCGCGTCGTGATGGAGTTCGCAGAATCCGAGCCCGCCATTCCAGAAGCGGCAACGAGGTATTTTTGCGGATAATTTTCGAGGACCTCGTTCACGAGCATCGACTTTGCTTCGGGATTGTCGAACGCTTCACAGACCACATCTGCGCCTGCCACAAACTTGCCGACATTCGCTTCTGTGATTTTTTCATTGTACGCTTCGAGCTCCACGTACGGTGC
>CAMZFJ010000283.1 GCA_947306025.1 uncultured Fibrobacter sp. | reverse complement strand
GAAGGCGTAAATTTATTCGTAAAACTTGAATTGTGGAATCCTTCGGGCAGCGTAAAAGACCGCGCCGGCCTTTATATGGTCGAAGACGCGTTCGCCAAAGGGACGCTCAAACCTGGCGGAACGATTATCGAAGCAACCGCAGGCAATACCGGGCTTGGAATTGCATTTGCAGCATTGAACCGCGGTGTGCGAGTGATTTTTGTGGTGCCGACAAAATTTTCGCAAGAAAAGCAGACGCTTTTGCGTGCGCTTGGCGCAGAACTCATCAACACCCCGCGTGAAGAAGGCATGCTCGGCGCCGAAAAGAAAGCAGAAGAACTACTAAAGCAAATTCCGGATTCCATTTCTCTCAGACAATTCCACAACATGGCAAATCCGCGGGCCCATTATGAAACAACAGGACCTGAAATTTACGATGATCTCGAAGGCAACGTCGATTATGTTGTTGCAGGCGCAGGAAGCGGCGGTACATTCAGCGGCATTCTCAAAGCACTCAAGGAACGCACCCCCAAAATCCAAGGCGTGTTGGCAGACCCTGTAGGCTCTACAATGGGCGGTGGCGAACATGGCGACTACAATATCGAAGGAATCGGAAACGATTTTATTGCAGACACTATGGACATGTCGCTTGTAGACCGCGTCATCAAAATTAACGATGACGACGCTTTCGGTGGTTCCCGTGAACTCGCGCAAAAAGAGGGAATTTTTGCGGGATCTTCTTCGGGCGGCGCATTCGCAGCAGCCAAGAAACTGATTGCATCGGGCGCTCGCGGGAACATTGTCTTTGTAGCCCCAGACCGTGGCGATCGTTACTTCAGCAAAGGTTTATACAAATAACATAAAAATTCATCTTTAATTAGAGTGCACAAGTTTATGATTAGCAAAACTGCGCTTTTATGCGCTCTTGCCCGAGCTGTCCACACTCACGCTAAAAGTGAAAAAATTTTTGAAGACGAATTTGCACAGGATTTTGTGGGTTTGAAGGAATATCGCCACGCACGCAATCTTGCAAGGCAGTTCCTTCCTGCAAAAAAGTCGAAGCCCAAAGATTACCCGGCTAAGGATTTTATTGACCAATACCTTCTCCCAATCATTCTTCCACGAAATCGATTTGCAGAAGACATTGTCGATGCCAAGCAGAAAACAGGAGATGTGCAATACGTTCTCTTGGGTGCAGGCCTAGATTCCTTTGCGCTTAGGAACAAAAGTCAAAACGTCGATGTCTTTGAACTGGATCTGTACGAAACACAAGTTTTCAAAATCGAGCGGACGCGACAACTTTTCACAAAGAGGCGTCCCAAAGTTCACTTTGTAGAAATCGATTTCAACAAGGATAGCATCATCAGCAGATTGACAAACGCTGGTTTTAATCCGAAAAAACGCTCCGTCTTTTCGATTCTCGGCGTGTCCTACTACATTCCTATTGAAATCTTTTTCAAGACTATTGCGGAAATTTCTAAGATTGCAGCCCCCAATAGTGCAATAGTATTCGATTACTACGAAAAAGAGCGGGACAGTGCGGACAGCACAACCAAAATCAGCCGCTTAAAACAAATAACAGCATCGTGCGGCGAGTGTATGGTCGATGGTTACGACCCCGCTCAAGTTGTCTATTTGGCGAAAAAATCGGGCATCCAATATTGTCACGATCTTTCTCCCAAAGATATCGACGATGCCTTTTTCAGCACATCAACTGGATTGTCCGCATTCGAGGGCGTTCATCTGATGTATTGCGGTTTATAAATACCCGGCTGCAAAATTCTGCAACCGGGTTTTCCAAAAGCACGTTAATATAACACTTGCCGACTTAATTCGCCTTCGTCCAGAACAAAACCTTGCGCTTTACGAATTCGAAAAGCTCCATAATCGCAAGGACAACAATGCCCGTCCAAAGGATTCCGGCAACCATGTTAGGGTAATCGGAATAGTCTGCATAAAATTGCACGAAATGTCCAAGCCCAGTATTTTCTCCAAAAAGTTCTGCAACAGTAAGCATAATGAACGAAAGCCCCATGCCTACGGAAAGCCCGGAAAATATGGACGGAAGGCTTGCAACAAATGCAATTCGCCACAAGTATTCAAAGCGACCGATGCCGATAATGGCGGCATTTCGCCTGTACTTTTCAGGAATGTCCGCAGCACCCGCGGCGGTATTCAAGTAGATAGGCCAAAAGGCCGCAATGAAAATAATGAAAGTAGAGGACAAGTAAAATGTCGGCAAAATGGCGATGGCGTAAGGGATGTAAACGTTAGGCGGAATCGGAGCCGCGAATCGTGAAATGGGCTTTAGCATAGTGCCCACCCAAGGGACAGACCCCGAAACAATTCCGAGAGAGATTCCGACGACGGCAGCCGCGAAATAAGCAGGGACAAGTTTCAAAAGCGACGACCACGCACTGCGCAAAAGTTCCTCGCGAGAATTGAAAAGCGCCGTCAAAACCGCTTTTGGCGATGGGAACAAGTATTGGCTGCTCCATTCCGGGCCGCTACTGATGAACGTCCAGATTCCAATCAAGAACAGAAGGAATAAAAATCCTGATAATTTAGATAGATATTTCACAAAAATTCTCATATACTTGCGCCCTCCTGTACGGTATGCCCGAGTTTTTCAAGGATGTCCTTGTGGTAAGCTTCTTCAATTTCAACGATTGTCTTTTGGACTTTTTCGTTGCGGAACCATTCGCTACGGCTCTTTTTCACGGGGAAATCCAACGGAATATCCGCGATGATACGGCCTGGCGTCGATCCCAAAACGATAATTCGACTTCCGAGATAAACGGCCTCGCGAATGTCGTGCGTCACAAACAAAGTTGTTATCGGTCGGTCTTTCACACCACGGCAAAGTTCAAGAATTAAATCTTGAAGGCTTGCACGATTTACAGGATCAAGTGCTCCAAAAGGCTCATCCAAAAGAAGGGCATCTGCGCCAACGCTCAACGCTCTTGCAATAGCTCCGCGCTGACGCATACCGCCCGAAAGTTCAAAGGGATATTTATGAAGGCTCCCCGAAAGCCCAACCAAATTCAGGTATTCTTCTGCCAAATGTTTTGCAAAACTCCCCTTGACCTTTTTCGTCTTTTTTATTGCAAGCGAAACATTCTGGAGAAGCGTGAGCCAAGGAAAAAGAGTGTAGTCCTGAAAAACTACGCTCCTTTCTGCGGAAGGCTTTTCAATTTCCTTCCCGTTCCAATAGACATGGCCCTCATTTGGCTTGGTCAGGCCTGCGAGAAGATTCAGCAAAGTGGTCTTGCCACTTCCGCTTTCGCCTAATAGACATACAAACTCGCCTGGTTTGATTTTCAAGTTGATGTCTTTCAGGATGGGTTTGCCATCATAGGAAAAAACGAGATTAGTCGCTTCGAAACCACTTTGTATTTGAGTCATTTTAGTTCCTTAATTTCTAGATAGGAAAATCTTTTCGGCCTGCGCGTAGAATTCAGATTTGGGCTTTTGCTTGCGAAGTTCTGCGAGGGCGTCACGATAGTAGTTCGTGAGGACATATTGAGAGACCTTTTTGTCGGACTTGATGAACTCCGCATCCTTCAAGAAATCCCAGAAGAATTCAACGCCTTTTACGTTCGGGTCGGTATCCTGAGTCACGTAACCGCTGTAGAACGCTTTATTGACGAGAGCCGTATCAAGCTTAATCCACTTGGCAATAATTTCTACGCTCTTTTTGTGATCGTTTGCAACAAGTTCTTCGGCTTCAATCAGCGACTTGACCAAGCGCTTGTAAATATCATCACGGTCTTTGAGTTTGCGTAGCGATGCAATGAGGCGGCAGCAAATATGACCGGGATTGATGTCCTTGCTGCGGAGCACTACGGAGAGGCCGGCTTCTTCGGCACGGAGGTCGTGCGGTCCCCAGGTCACGCCTGCATAAACGCTTCCGTTCTTTACGGCTTCGATAACAGCAGGCGGATTCTTGAGTTCTACAAT
>CAMZFJ010000282.1 GCA_947306025.1 uncultured Fibrobacter sp. | reverse complement strand
CCATGCGGTTCTTCATCTTGAGACCGTAGCTGATGATGTACTCGGCATCGAGACGAGCATCAGGAATGCCCTTCTTTTCAAAGAAGACCTTGGTGCGGTTCAAAATTTCAAGAACTGTCATCTGCGCCTGTGGCATTGGACTTACCTCACGACCCCTTACGCGTTGAACTTTCCGAGCTTTTCCTGGGCGTTAGCCATCTGGAGACCGTTGATGATTTCATCAAGATCGCCTGTGACAACCTTGTCCAGGTTGTAAACGGTGAGACCAATGCGGTGGTCCGTCACGCGGTTCTGCGGATAGTTGTAAGTACGGATCTTGGCAGAACGGTCGCCAGTACCCACGAGGGCCTTGCGGTTTGCCGCTTCTTCCTTTTCCTTCTTCGCGATGACGGCGTCAAGGATCTTGGAACGCAACATTTCCATGTCGTGGAGTCTGTTCTGCAACTGGCTTCGTTCCGTCTGGAAGCTCACCACCACACCCGTCGGGATATGCGTCAAACGCACGGCAGAGTCCGTCTTGTTGATGTACTGACCGCCAGCGCCCGAAGAACGGTAGGTGTCCATGTGGATGTCTGCTTCGCGGATTTCCACGTCCACTTCTTCAGCTTCCGGGAGAATGGCGACTGTAGCCGCAGATGTATGCACACGGCCCTGCGTTTCCGTTTCCGGCACGCGCTGCACGCGGTGAACGCCACTTTCGAACTTGAGCGTTCCATAGACGCTGTCGCCTTCGATGAACACGCGGATTTCCTTGTAGCCACCCACCGTGCCTTCGCTCAAGTCCTGGATGGTCATCTTCCAGCCCATCTTGTCGCAGTAGCCGCGATACATGCGGAACAGGTCGCCTGCGAAAAGTGCGGATTCGTCGCCGCCCGTACCGCCGCGGATTTCGAGCGTTGCGTTACGGTAGTCCCACGGATCCTTCGGCACCATCAAAATCTGGAGTTCGTCCGTCACTTCGGGGAGCTTTTTTTCGATCTCCGAAATTTCGGCCTTGGCCATCGCGACCATTTCCGGGTCGGAATCGCCGAGGGCGGCCTTGTATTCGTCAAGGTCGTCCATCATCTGCAGGTATTCCTTGGCCTTCAAAACAGCCTTTTCGATACCCTTGTACTGCTTGTGAATCTTGTTGTAACGAGCCTGATCACCGAGAACATCCGGATTTCCGAGTTCCGATTCCAGTTCTTCGTACTTTTCAATGAGTTTTTTTGCCTTTTCTTTCATCGTGCCCAAAGATAGAAAAAGTGAGCAAGGCGAGTGAAGCGGGGTTGCTTGCAAACCCATTTTCGAGCCGTAGCCACGGACGCCAAGGGCGTCAAAAGTGCGCAAGGCGAGTGAAGCGGGGTTGGCTTTTTTACTTTCTCTCGCCGCTTAAATCCCGTCGAGCAAACTTCCGACGATTGACCCGGCGATATCGACGGCGGCGCTTGCAGCAGCCCCCGCGGCATCAGCAGCTGCACTCGCGGCAGAACCGGCTACATCCGCGGCAGCGCTTGCCGCGGAACCTGCGACATCCATGACCGTATCGACGGCGGCTCCGGCATTGTCGATGACCGAATTCGCGATAGGCTTGGCGACATTGATGACTTTGTCGAATGCGGATTCAAAGACTTCGTCTATAGCGTGATCCGCTACGGATTCAAAAAACTGCCCCACAATAGATTGATCGTTAGAGGCGGTTTGCGTCTGGTTTTGAATTTCAATAGGATCGTTTTGCATATAATTTGAAATTACGAAATTTTGATTGTTAAGTTGTATTTCTCCCTGTAATTTTATGTAAATCAAACCCTTCAGTACATCCTCGCTGATGCCGTTTATAGGCACAAAACTTCGCATCCATGGTTTGCTTTGCTGTAACGTTTTTGTATATTTTTGACAGCACCGTAAAATTGGAGTTTAAATGAACAAGTTAGGAGTTCTTGCCGGAGTCTGTTCTATTTTGAGTTTTGGTGTATTGGGGTGCAATGAAAATCCGGCAAGCGTAAATGATTTAGATGGACGAAATAATGGCGAAATTTCTTCGTCATCGGTTCAGGAATCCTGGGTTCCCAGCGAAAATTCGGTTCTCCGCACCGAAAAAAAATCTTCCAGTTCCGTAACGAACGCCTCACATGAAGATGGACAAACATCTAGTTCTGTCCGTTCATCTTCATCCCAAACAGAGAGTTCTTCTTCTCGTCCTTTTGTAAGATCTTCTTTCCCTGAATCATCAAGTTCCGAAGCTCCTATTGAAACCAGAAGTTGGTATAATCATACCACATATACTACTGCAAAAGTTGTTGCCGCCAATGCAGATGAACTCGAATGCAACGAGTCTACTGTTGCTGACAATTTGAATGGCTATGACGTGGCGTATGAATTTAATTTACAGCGCGATTTAGGGCGAGATTCTTTTGGCAAACATCCTGCGTATATCGACAATACGGTTAATCCGGTATCGGCTGAATGCGGAAGCATTATTTTTGACGGCTTGAACGGACTGATAATTCCTTTGGATGAAATTTTTAAGAGCAGAGGCTTTGTTGCCGAAGTTCGCTTTATGCCTACAAAAGAAGGCTATATGGCGAATATATTTGTGGCAGAACCTCCTGGATCTGGCAAAACAGGGTGGCAAATACGATTGGACGGCACGGACGTGGTGTTCCACATGCGCGACCCGGAAGTTCGTAAGCAAAAAAATTGGGAATCCATTACCTTGGGCGAAGTCTCGCTGAACGAATGGCATGTTGTCCGTATTAAAATATTCCCGAGAAAATCGGAATTGACGGGAAAAATCGTCTATACATTCAATGCTTTTTTGGATGGAAAAATGCGACGCTCGTCGGAATATAATGGCGATGTTTCTAATATCGAATATGGTTTGGGTATAGGTTATGATTCGATGTACCAAACCCTCCATAACGACCGTTACTTTACTGGTAAAATCGATTATATCCGCTACGGAAAAATTACCGAAGACGGACTGTAAAAATGACTCCCATCGGTACATTTTTTGGCGATGCTGTTTACAAGTATGACGCTCCTCGGCAGGGGCGCCTTTTTGCCGGGCATCCGGGCCGAATTGTGCTCTCTCCGGGGAAGAATTTTGAGATGGCGCTCCGCGATCTCGATGGCTTCGAACGCATTTGGGTGATTTTCCAGTTCCACGAAAATGTGGGTTGGCGACCGACGACGCGCCCGCCGGTGCCGCCCAAAGGTAAAGACCGCGTGGGCACTTTTGCAAGTCGTAGTCCTTACCGCCCGAATCCGATTGGGCTTTCTTGCGTTCGCTTGCTAAAAATTGAAGGACTTACGTTGTACGTAGATGAAGCGGACCTTTTGAACGAAACGCCAATTCTCGACATCAAGCCGTACATCCCGATGGCAGATGCGTTCCCCAATGCCAAAGCGGGCTGGGTCGAAGATCAGGTTGGCGATTTGTGGAACATCGAAGTCGCCGAAACCTTTGCCGTACAAAATCGCTGGATTGCCGAACGTAGCGCATTTGACCTGCTCAGTTTTGCCCAAGTGCAACTATCTCGCGGGAATTTTTCGAAGGACGTTTTCGATAGCTCGCGCCGTCGTTTGACTCTGGACGAAAATGCCAAAACGGGAATCCTTGCTTACCGCACGTTCCGCATTTATTTTAGCTATGACGAATTATCGCGCACGGTCTGTTTGCAAAAAATCGCAAGCGGCTACACTGCCGAAGACCTCAAAGAAAATTCCGAAGATAAGTACGGCGACAAGCAACTTCACCGCGATTTTTTGAAAAATTGCGTTTTTTGACCTTTTTTGCCAGTGATTAGGCGCACAGATATCATTCTGTGCGTTTTCGTTTTTCCTATTGCGCAAAAAAAGATTAATTTTCTATTAAAGGGACTTAGTAATGTTCGGGAGCGCATTATGGCTAATGGAAGTCTGATTACTTTTCTTTCGATATCGCTTATTGTTATTGCTGCAGCACTGTATGTGGGG
>CAMZFJ010000281.1 GCA_947306025.1 uncultured Fibrobacter sp. | reverse complement strand
GTGTCCATTCCGGGCGTGCCGGGCGGTCAGGGCGGCGATGCAAAGACCGTGCTTACGGCTATCCAAAACGGTGGCGGCAAACGCAAGTTCCATGTGCTCAATTCGAGCAGTGGCCTTAACTTTGCATGGCAGCGTAACGATACGCCGGCGAACTACGCGAACGATTGCGTCGATGCTCTCGAAAAACTCGCGGAGGCATGCTTGTAGGTTTTTAGGTAACAGGTTATAGGGATTAGGAAATAATCATGCACTTCGTGCATCGGAAAAGGGCGGCAGAGCCGCGATTATAGTCCTAACACCTAATACCTAACTCCTAACACCTCGCTGTTCGTTCCTTACTTTCCACTGTTTACTAAATCATGCGTTTCTTTGCTGCTATAATAGTTTCGATTGTCGTGATTGCGCTCGCGTTCCATTACGCGAAGCCGCTTCCTGGCACGAATTTTGATGAATCCTTCTTGCCGAAGGCTTCGTCTGTTCGCTATGTGGCTGCAGGGCATGACGCATCGGTGGCTGGGCTCTTCTGGATCAAGGGCCTCACTGAACTTGGCGAAAGTTACCTTACGGGTAGGGAATCTGCGTACCTCGGTCATGTCGCGGAACTCTCGACGAGCCTAGATTCGCTATTCTACACGCCCTATTATTTTGTCGGAGGCGTAACGCCGATTGATGCTTCCGACACTTCTGATTTTTCTGTATTGCGCAGGGCAACACGCGTCTATCCTGAAAATTGGCGCCTAGCCCTTTATTATGCGTTGCGCGTTGGCCGTGGTCCATATCCCAACAAAACCGAAGCCGCAAATGTGATGCGCAAGTATTTCGATAGCCCGGATACGACGATTCCTGACCATATCCGTATGATCTATCGCAGCTTTGAAATCGATTCCATGCAGACGGAAACCGCTTTGGAAACCGTTTTGAACGACGTATTCCAACCGCAATTCAAAAAATTCCGTGCAAGCTTTTATACGAAAATTCTCAGACTCCTCGGTTACAGGGGCTTGATTGTCGATTACGACAAGGACGAAAACTATCAGAAAGTCAAAGCCCTTGTCGATAACGTGGTTGATGGAAAAATCCCGCCCGTTGTCGTTTATAACCAGCTTCTCGCTATGAAAAAGGTTGAGGAACCTGTCGCGGATACAACTGCTGCTGATACGACTGCCGCTGCGACGACCGCGGATACAACTGTTGCTAAATAAAAAAACGATTCCGGCACGGTGGCCGGAATGACCGGCATTGCAATTTTTTAATAGCAACTCTCTAGTAACTATTAACCAATAACTAGTAACTAATAATTACCGCCCGCATTTTTCAGCTTTCTTTGGCAGTCCCATGAGCTCGAATGCGGTTTTGCAGCGGGCTAATAGCTTTTTCGATTCAGCGGGGTTGGATTTTTCCAGGAACTTTCCGCGGTGGTAAAGGATGTTTGCGGTTGTGTAAGGTATGTTTGCTTCGACAGATCTTCCTTCGGCCCTGCGGTAAATCGAATCTGCATTACCGGTTTTTTGCAAATCTGTTAAACGTGCTTCTGTCCAGAAATAAATTCCCGTATCGTCATCGGTTCTCTTGGCGACCATTTTGAGGGCCTGAGCCGCTTTTTCGCTGTTGTGGCTACCGGCATAGGCGATAGCGCATTCCGAGTAAAAGTTTCCTTGCAGTTGATCTTCGAGCTTGCCAATTTCTTTTTCGCTGGCGCTTTCGCAAAGAGAGACCGCTTCGGAGTATTTTTCAGAAGCGTTTTTCAAAGCGATTTTTGATTTGAGGAACATGACTCGCGTGGTGCGGTCCAGTCCTTCATTTTCGATGTAATTCAAGAGCGAATCGGCCGTGTTGAATTCGAGATTCATGGTACGGACTTGCGCCATTGCAATGATAATGCGGGATTCAGAGCGCCTGTCTGCTTCTTTGCGGCTTGCAACGAGCGCGCGCTCCAATTGCGAATAGCCTTTAGCAATTCTTCCGGTCTTCAAGGACTTTTTCGCACGGTCAGCGAGCTTCCCGGATTCCGATGCGAACGATGTCACGGCACCGCTGAGGGCGATACAAAGGGCGAGCTTGATGGCGTTTCGAATTACCATGGCGTATCCTCAACAAAGGGTACAGAATCATGTTTAGGAATATCTTTCCTGAAAAGCCACATTTGCGACATGCCGTTCATCAAGTCGTCTGCACTTTGCAACGTGTTCTCGGTCGTATTTATAAAGTCCTGCAATCCGATTGTCATTGAGCTGAAATCTGTAATGAGGTTGTCCGCGCGGTTGACTGTAGAGTCCATGGACTTGAGGAGCGAGGTCACTTGGCCTGGCAGCGGTTTGAATTCTTCCATCATATTGCCAACGTTGTTTGTTACTTCGTTAGCACGGCTTACAAGGCGCGGGATGTCTGTTTTCATTGTATCCAACAGGTATGAAGTCTTGTTCAAGACTTTCTTTCCGAGGTATGTAATGTCGTCAAGTCGGTACAATTGACGGTTTAAGTTGTCGTAGAGGGCGCGGGAGCCAAACAATGCACCCATGGTTGTTCCCGTGTCGAGAGCCATTGCGACTAGGTTGTCGGCGGCATCGATAAGGCGGTTTACACGGCCCAAAAGTTCATTTGCTGTTTCAATGACTGTTTCGATATCTTGGGCCGTGCCCGCGGGTAGAGCATCTCCGTCTTGCAAAACTCGGCCTTTGTTGTTCTTGATGTCGATGTTGATCACACGTGCCGAAATCAAGTTTTGGTCGCGGATGGCGTAAACCTTTGCACTGTCGGTAATCAGATTCTGGAACTCCTGACGGATAGTAAATTCCATGAACACGCCCTTACCGTCGTTGTTGATTTTCATGTCTGTAATTAGACCCACGTCTACGCCGCTAATTTGCACGCGGGTTCCCGGTCTAAGGCCGAGGGCCTTTTCAAAAGTACTGTGGAGCTTGTATTCTTTAACCTTGATAACGCCGGATTCATTGAGGTAGTGGTAGAACACTAGCGAAAAAATCATGACAGCAACAGTGGTCACGACGCCGACCAAGAGGCCGGACATTTCCATCCAGTTAATCTGTTTAATCTTCTGAAATGCCATTACTTCCGTGAAATATAAATAGATTATATTGTCAAAATGAATCTAATTGAATTTTTTTGAGGAAATATGGAATTTTTTGAATTTTTGAATACTGCTGTAACGCCGTACCATACGGTGAGTTGTTTAAAATCACACTTTGAGGCGAATTCTTTTACAAATTTTAGCGGTAAAATCGAAACAGGAAAGGCTTATTTTGTGTGTCGTGGAGCCTCGATTATTGCGTTTCGCACTCCTAAAACGTGGGATGATGCATCGAAGTTCAAGATTGCACTTGCGCATACAGATTTCCCGACATTGAAGATTTCCCCGAATCCGGATTCTGTTTCGGCGGGCGTGTGTACGCTTCATACGGAGGTCTACGGTTCACCGCTCTATACGAGCTGGCTCGATCGGGATTTAGGTTATGCGGGAATGCTTGCCTATGTGGATGCGGCTGATTCCAGGACGCTCAAGACGAAGTTGTTCCGTGGCGAGAAACTTTTTAGGATTCCGCAGTTGGCTGTTCACTTGAACCGCAACGTAAATCAGGATGGGCTTAAGGTGAATCCTCAAGTTGATTTTAATGCGTTGTGGAGTGGAGCCCCTGAAAGTGGTACTTCCGAAAATCGAAAGAACTTGTTCGTGAAGGCTCTTGAACGTGAACTCCCTGCAGGGGCGCGCTTGGTGGATTTTGATGTTCAGTTGTTCGATGCTCAGTCTGCAAATCGTGGCGGTTTTAACGACGAATGGATTTACTCGGGAAGGCTCGATAACTTGAGCAGTTGCCATGCCATTGCCGAAGCGATTGTAACGGCGGAATCAAATGAGCACGATTGCCTTGTCGCGTGCTTCTTCAATAACGAAGAAGTCGGTTCGACAACTCGCGAAGGTGCTGCCGGAAACTTCTTGCAAAGTGTTTTGGA
>CAMZFJ010000280.1 GCA_947306025.1 uncultured Fibrobacter sp. | reverse complement strand
AAGCGGTGTTGTTTTAGACGCTTCTCAAACAACGCGGGCTTACTATAATGCTCTTGGTCGCAAAATGAGTCGGAATAAAGCTTTGGGGATAAATCAGTCGATTTACAGTAAAAAAATTCGAAAATAGAAGATAATCAGGGTAATTAGTTGCATCTAGGTAAATAAATCCTTTACAGTTTTTGGATAAATACTAAATTATCACTTGTAGTTGTAACAAAAAGATAATGGGGCTCGGTGTGGGCCTACGGAGAACAAATGGCAATTAATTATCTGGATCTTCCTATCGGACGCAAGTATCCCTATGAGGTGGATTGCGTCGTGGAAATCGGCAAAGACACGAACTTGAAGTATGAATACGATGAACGTTTGCACGTGTTTCGTCTGGACCGTTGCCTTTTGAGTTCCATGAGCTACCCTTGCACGTACGGTTTTATCCCGAGTACCAAGGCCGACGATGGTGACGCTTTGGATATGCTGATTTATAGCCCGGCATCTATGATTACGGGTACGGTTTGCACGTGCCGCGTGATTGGCGCACTTGACATGACCGATGGTGGCAAGAAGGACTACAAGGTTTTGGGCGTGCCTGTGTTTAACCCGCGTCCGTTCTGCGACATTACCGATGTGGACCAGATGTTCCTCCGCATTACGAAGAACTTCTTCCAGAACTACAAGGAACTGGAAGGCAAGGATGTGCAGATTGGTGAATGGAAGGATGCCGCGTTTGCTCGTGAAAAAGTGATTGCTGCGCACAAGGCTTATTTCCAGAATCAAGTGCAGGTGCCGGAATCCTGCTACCAGGAACCCGAACACGACGAAAAGATCACAGCGGAAGAGTTGATATAATACTGGCCCTCGGAGTTCGGGCGAGTTTGCTATGAATGATTTACCTCGGCGTTATGCCGGGGTTTTGTTTTATCGTGAAAATAATTTAGGAAAAGTTGGTTTTGTAATAAAATATTTAATATATTATTTTCGATGTAACATTTAAAGTATAATGAGGTCTTATGAATAAGCTTATGCTTACCTGCGCTATGTCGCTGATGCTGCTTAGCACTTCTGCAATGGCATTGACGATTAACGTTGAACCCAAGAAGGAAGAAAGCTCCCGAGCTGTTCCTCCTCCGCCACCTCCTCCACCTCCGGTAAAGCCTTTGGTTACTTGTAAGTTTGCTGAACCGAAGTGCGATCGCCATGACAGAATTCATGCAGAACGCTACGATAACGACCAGAAAATGTATAGCCGTGGCGAATGCTACCGTGGTGAAAAGGAACGTAAGTTCGATTTCTATTGCTCCAACGGCGAAGTCTGGATGCAGATTGATTACCGTCGCGACAGGGTTGACCGTATTGAATGCATGGACCCGAAGCGTCATAGGTACTTTGTAGCTCGCAGTGTTGGCGAATGCGAAGACCTCCATGCTAATTACAACCGTCCGGAACCGCCGCGTAAAAAGCATCATCATCATCGTAACTACCGCGACTAAGTCTTAAAAATGGCGAGCTTTCGCTCGCGTAGTTAACGAAAAACCGCAGCTGTTTGCTGCGGCTTTTCTTTTTAATGGAAATCCCGGCTCAGGGCCGGGAATGTCGATAATCATAAATGTCATTCTATTGCCTCGAAGAGGCTATAGAATCCATGAATTTTTAACCTTTGTATCCCTTCGGGTTTTGCTTTTGCCAGTTCCAGGCGTCGCGGCACATTTCTTCGAGGCCGTATTGAGCCTTCCAGCCGAGTTCATCGAATGCCTTTTGCGGATTGCAATAGCAAGTGGCGATGTCGCCCGCGCGGCGCGGCTTGATGCTGTAAGGAATTTTTATGTTGTTTACATTTTCGAATGCGTGGACGACGTCAAGCACGGAATAGCCGTGCCCTGTACCGAGGTTGTAAATGGCGAGTCCGCATTTGCGTTCGATGGCCTTGAGTGCGGCAACGTGGCCAGAGGCGAGGTCACAAACGTGGATGTAGTCGCGAACGCCCGTGCCGTCGGGTGTATCGTAGTCGTTGCCGAACACGCCGAGTTCCTTGCGGAGGCCGACGGCGGTCTGCGTAATGTACGGCATTAGGTTGTTTGGAATTCCGTTCGGGTCTTCACCGATGCGACCGCTCGGGTGCGCGCCAATCGGGTTGAAGTAGCGGAGCAAAACGACGTTCCATTCTGGATCTGCTTTTTGCACATCGCGGAGCACTTCTTCGAGCATGGACTTTGTTTTTCCGTAAGGATTGGTGCATTCGCCCTTGGGGCATTCTTCGGTTATCGGGATGATGGCCGGATTGCCGTAAACTGTGGCGGACGAACTGAAAATGAGGTTCTTGCAACCGTGATTACGCATGGCGTTCAACAATACGAACGTGGCGTTCATGTTGTTCTCGTAGTACTCGAGCGGCTTGGCGACAGATTCGCCCACGGCCTTGAGCCCTGCAAAATGGATGCAAGCGTCAAATTTGTTTTCGCTAAAAATTTTGTCCATGGCAACGGCGTCACGGACGTCGGCGTTTATAAACGGGATGGTGGAGCCAACGAGTTCGCCCACGCGGCGGAGAGATTCTTTGCTTGAATTCACAAGGTTATCGACTACAACGACAGAATGGCCTGCTTTATAAAGTTCAATAATCGTATGGCTTCCGATATAACCGGCGCCACCCATAACTGCTATTTTCATGATTGCTCCAAAGATTATAGTTCGGGACATAATATACGAAATTTTTTAGATTGAGTTTTATGGATGATTATCTTCAATTTGCAATTCTTGTAGTTTCTGTTATACTAGCGTACACGCTCCTTTATTTCGTGGTCCATCCGCTGGCGAAATGGATTGCGGCAAAGACTCCGAATAAATTTGATGACCTGCTTGTGAATAAAGGCGTTATCACGCGCGGGTTGATGTTTGTGCCTGTGATGTTCTTTGTAAACGCGTTCCCGCAGATTCTTACGAAAGAAAGTATTATTTACGATGTTTGCGAACATGTGGGGAATATTTTATTCACTGTAGTATCGTTCTTTTTAGCTAGCGCCGTTTTGGATGTGATTGAAAACTTGAACGAACGCAATGCCAGGATGAAGGTGCGCCCACTGCACGGAATTTTCCAGGCGGTCAAGCTTGTCATGTTCTGCGTGGCGACGATTCTTGTGGCATCGCAGGTCGTCAATAAGAGTCCTGTGATTATTTTGTCTGCTCTTGGTGCGATGGCGACGGTGCTGATTTTGGTGTTCCGCGATTCGATTCTTGGCCTAGTTGCAGGGATCCAGATAAATATATCGGACCTTTTACGCAAAGGGGACTGGATTGAAATAGAACGGCACCACGCTGACGGTTCGGTTATCGACATTACGCTTACGTCTGTGAAAGTTCGCAATTGGGACAATACGGTATCGGTGATTCCGGCGTATGACTTGATAACAAATTCATTCCGCAACTGGCGCTGGATGCAGGAATCCGGCGGTCGCCGCATCAAGCGCTCGCTTTATATCGACCAGCAGAGCATTCGCTTTTTGACGGATGACGAAATTGAAACTCTCATGAAAATAGATATTTTGCGCCCGTACTTGGAACAAAAGCTAAATGAAATTGGTAAAAGCTCTGGTGTGACGGAAAATGACACCGTTACACGTTTGAATGGTAGGCACTTGACGAACATCGGAACATTTAGGGCGTTCTGCACGGCGTATCTCCGCAGCCGTAAAACGATTGCGCAAGATATGACTCTAATGACGCGACAACTCGCTCCAACGCCGACGGGACTTCCGCTTGAAATTTACGCTTTTGCGAATACGGTGGAATGGATTGAATATGAAAATGTGCAATCCGATATTTTCGATTTCTTGATTGCTTCGCTCCCGGAATTCGGGCTTTCGCTGTATGAGTACGCGAACCGCATCCCGTAGGGCGCAAAGTCCTCAATGCAATTGCAAATTTTTCTACATTCACAAACATGGATATTAATGAATGGCGCATTCGCATTGATGAA
>CAMZFJ010000279.1 GCA_947306025.1 uncultured Fibrobacter sp. | reverse complement strand
TAAGGTTTGCTTGTGGGCGCTGTAGACGGCGCGGATTCCCACGGAAGGTCGTTTTGCTGAGGAACTGTTGCTGCGCTTTGTGCATACGAGGGTTGCGCAAAAGTCGATTGTGCGGGCTGTGCTGTTACGGGCTGTGCAAAACCAGACTGCGCGAATGGCGCCTGTTGTGCTGGCGATGCCGATGCCGGTTTCCCCATAAACTCATCGCTCAAGTCAATAAACGGCGAGTTTGCTTCTAAATCCTTGGTGAATGTATCGCGGATGGCATGCGTCACGACGAGGAACACCAAGTTGCCGTTTGCGAATCGGACTTCGCGCTTGGCCGGGTGCACGTTGATGTCGAATTCCATGTCGGGCATGTCGAGGAACAGCACGGTAACGGGCTTGCACTGCGCTCCGTACGGCTCGTACGCTTGCGAGACCGCCTTGCTTACCATCTTGTTTTCGATGGGGCGGTTTCGCATGAATAAAAATTGATGGTTGCGCTTGCCGTTTGTCTCTGTTGTCGGGGAAATGTAGCCCGAAACATGGACGCCCGCTTCGGTGTAATCGACGGGCAATAAGCCTTTGGCGACTTTGGAGCCGATGGCTTCGGCTATGCGGCTGCGGAGTTCGCCGGGAACGCCGGTAAAAACAGTTCTGTCGCCGACTTTATAGTCGAAGCGGATTTCCGGGTGCGAAATGGCGGTCTTGATAACTATATCTAATATACGTGAACATTCCGATGTTTCGCTACCGAGGAATGTGCGGCGCACGGGTGTATTATAAAAAAGGTCTTCGACAAGGAAAGTCGTGCCGCGGCTTGCTTGGATGTCTTCTTTTTCGACGACTTCACCGCCCTTGACGACAATGCGACCGCTTTCGCCATTTTGCGTGGCGCTTGTAATTGTAAGCTTAGAAACGGCGGCGATGGAGGCGACTGCTTCACCGCGGAATCCGTTTGTCTGGAGATGGAATAAATCGTCTGCGCTTGTTAATTTGGATGTAGTATGGCGCAAAAAACAGAGCTCCAGATCGGCACTTCCCATGCCCTTGCCGTTATCTGTGACCTGGATTTTTTTCTTTCCACCTTGTTCGATTTGGACCTGAATTCGGGTTGCTCCGGCGTCGATTGCGTTCTCAATGAGTTCCTTGACAGCCGATGCTGGACGTTCTATGACCTCGCCAGCAGCAATTTTATTGATGATTTCATCGGATAAAAGGTGAATTTCAGCCATTTTTCGCTTTTATATGTAGCTTTTTCGTAGTTATTTATTATTTGATTGCTATATTATAAATATAGCTAATGAATTTTTATGAACAAGTGAGGTGAGTGAAATGGTTTCAAATCTATTCCTTCAGCTAGCACACATTGAATTACTAATGTCTTACCCGGTCAAGGACATTCTAACCTTGGTCAAACGAGATTCGCGATTCAACGTGAAACTTCTAAATGATTTGTACTTCGAAGATTCATACGTAGATGAAAGCGCTTACCGATTCATAATGGACAACATCGTCGCATGGTTGTACGAACGCGGCGAAAATCCAGATGACTTCATCGACCGCATCGTAAAGCGCTGTGCCGCATTTGAAGCAGTTCCTGCTCGTAGCGTGCTCCGCTCTTACTTGCCGTTCGTCTCTTCATTCTACTCTGCTGAAGATGCCCGCGAACTCTGCCTTGAAATCATTCCGAAACGTTATCCTTTCCTTACGAAGGCCAATATTCTTCGTAACGAAATTATTGATGGAAATCGCAGGGTGGACTTCACGTTCCAGTTCGAGACTCCGGGTGTGCTTGCCGCGAACCCCATGCGCTGGATCCGCAGCATGATCAACATCGGACCTCTCCTCTTGAACACGCCGGCATACGAACACATTAGCTACCTCGCCACGCAGACGTCGTTTATCGAAGCTCTTGAAAACAGAGTTCCCGCCGAAATGAAGGATGACGGTGGTGTCTATATCAAGGGTGAATTGGTGGGCCGCCATGCAACGTTTAACGATTGCATCAAGGAACACAACCTCGATTGGAAGAATGACGTCGAAAAGAGTATTGGTTGCGTTCGTTCTCTGGTGGACATCCGCGACCCGAAGACCGGTGCGCTCCTTATCGAAAAGGATTGCTTCTACGGTGCTCCGGCTTATATTCTTGAATTCAACTTTAAGGCGAATGTAAACGCTTCTGAACCGTTCCTCAAGCTTATGAGCTCTGTTGTAAAGCAGGAATTTGCTGCATGGGCTCCGATTCAGAAGGCTCATGAACAGTTGCTCGACGCCATGAACGATTCTGTTACGATCGTTTATTATAAGAGCGATGACTCGATCTCCGTGAACAGCAAGCACCTTATGCGTAATGTTCCGGCACGTATCCTCCGCAACCTTCTCCGTGAATACACTGTGACTGGCCGTGAAGAATACGAGAACCGCGAGTTCAAGCGCGATCCGGCTATTTGCATGGACCCGCTTCGCCCGAACTTCGAGAGCAGGTTGAACCGCGTCATTGCCCATATCAATGGCTCCGACGATCCGGATCATCCGAGCGATGGCGTGAAGAAGTACTTCGAAATCGAACGTCACCGTCGTGGTGGTTTCCGCTTTGTTCCGAAGTGCAAAATCGTCTTCAGAGAAGAATAGAATTACTTTGTACTAACTTCGGTTGTTTCAATGCTAAGATAAAAAAAATTAACATTGGGCACGGAAGTTGAAAAGGTAAATTTTATTGAGTGAAGAAATAAGAAAAAGGAAAGAACCGGACCGCCTACGAATTGGTATATTTAGAGCGTTGAGAATGGTTAGAAAGGTAAATCCTGAAACGACTTTATCATTGCTCCCCTCCTGATAGGTTCAAGGTTCTGGAAACCGCTCAATATTTTCTCCTTCTTAGGAAAGGGCTCTTCTAGAGCCCTTTCTCTTTTTTTGTATAAAAAAAAGTGCAGCAAAACGCTGCACTCTAAAAAATGGTTTGAGGAATGTTGCGGATTACTATTTACACCCCTTCGATTTCTTCTTTGGAGAGGCCTGTGTATTTGATAATGTCGTTAATGGGTATATTGTCCGCAAGCATCTTCTTTGCTTGTGTTAAATGGTCGTCCTTACGAACTTTCTCATCTAGCGTTCTTCATCATAAGATACTCCGCGCAAGCGGAGGTGTTTCTTCTAGCGTAACGGTGCGACTGAGCAAAGGGAAATTGTTATTGCTCTAGCGATAATAAAAAGAAAATTCCCGCTTTCGCGGGAATGACTTCACAACCAGCCTCAGTTCTTTAAGCAGCGAACAGAAAGTGCGAAATCTTTAGGATCTTCTATATATTTTACTGAATCTTTGTCGTAGAACACCGTCACATGATAAGCATGCGAGCCCGCAGACTGTACGTCGGTCCAAAAATTTCCGTACGAGCCCAGGTCAAAAAAATAAGCGTCTAAGATAGTCTTTTTGAAACCTGCCGGCAACGCGCCAAAACCAAATTCATCGGTACCACTGTTTACAAGCCATTTATTGCTCACGGCTTTTAGTTTTTTTCCCGCAATATGTTTGCCACCCACTGCGTCAAACAGCTTATTCCATTCCGTTGTATCCGGGAGATGCCAGCCCTCCGGGCAGATATTTGCTGCATTATCCCATGTGTAAAGGCGACCGTATATTCCGCAATTAATTTCGGAATCACTATAGCAGAAACTTTTTGGTTCTTCTCCTGCGGCTACAGGGATTTCATACTTCAAGTTCTCGGCCATCCTCACTTGATCGCCAATTTTTACAATATTGTTGATTTGGCCATCACGGGAATCATTCAATGAAGTTGCAACTACATCACCGCTTGAAGTGCCGTTATCACAGGCTGTTAAAAGAGAGAACGCAACTGCAGTAATTGCGACGAGAAATTTTTGTTTCATATAAACCTTCTCAATTTTCTATGGTCTCAATTTGTTTCAAAAGTTCACTGGCTAGCTGAGAATCTTCGTTGTAAATTGCGTTAATTCGTTTGCAACTGAGTTCGAGC
>CAMZFJ010000278.1 GCA_947306025.1 uncultured Fibrobacter sp. | reverse complement strand
ATCAATACTATGGTTGTCATCGGTGTCGATTATGTCAGCATCTCCGACATAGCTAGGCGAAAGAATCCTGTAGAGCCGAAGGATGTCGTCAAGAATTGGATGCGCTCCAAAAATACAATTGAGTATCTCGGCTTATGGGAAATGCTGAACAACCCCTATTTCAAAGGGGTCGAATTCGACCCCTTTTTGAAGGAAGCCGGTAGCCACGCCTTCACTATGAGCCCATCTCGATGGATTGAACAAACTGGCGCAATTGGGCTGGTCGGTGCGTCGCGAACTCTCCAAAATCAACTATCACATCCATACGGATGCCATCAAGCAGAACTTGATTCCCGCGGCACTCACGAAACAGCAAATAAGCATTGTCTATGCAAACGAAGCTGATGTTCTGAACATGGCTCTGTTTGGCTTTACGGCAAAGGACTGGCGTGATGCGCACCCGGATTTGCAGGGAAATGTCCGCGACTACGCTACGGTCAACCAGCTGATTTGCCTTTCGAATATGGAATCTTTATATTCCGTACTGATAAATGACGGGGTTCCTCAATCGGGACGCCTGTTGAAATAATCGCAAATCAGAAGAAAAGACCCGCAATTTCAAGCGTGTTTGAAGGCCGGAGAGAAAGATGAAAAAGAAAAGGACCTAGATGTAATATGCAAATTTTGCATATTTCTCATACATTCTGGTTTCTATTATAAAAAATCCACGCATTTCAAAGACATGGCAGAATAACCTCACGTTCCCTTTTGGAACTTATGAGTTTTCTTATTCGCCTCTTGACATTTTGTATCCGATTAGATACATTTGGAGGAATAGAATGGTCGTAAATCAAACACCCGATTTTAGAAAATGGATGCTGAAATTACGAGATATTCGAGCAAAGGTGCATATTCTTTTGCGATTGACCCAAGTTGAAGGAGGAAATCTCGGCGACTTTAAATCAGTCGGGAACGGCGTTCTAGAAATACGCATCAATTATGGACCAGGTTACAGACTTTATTTTGCAAAAGATGGCAAAACAATCGTAATTCTTTTAATTGGCGGCGATAAATCCACACAAGATCAAGACATCGCAAGGGCAAAGAATATTTGGCAAGGAATCAAAAATGAAAGAAAATAAAATCACTCAATTGGATATTGCAGAATATCTTGACAGCGAAGAAATTGTCGCTGAGTATCTCAATCTCATTTGCCAAGAAAACGACCCAGCCCTGTTACTGAGGTCTATCGGTCATATAGCTCGTAGCAAGGGTATGGCGAAAATTGCGGAAACGTCCGGTCTCGGACGAGAGAGTCTCTATAAGGCACTTGATGAAAAAGCTCATCCGCGATTTGAAACGGTATTCAAAGTCCTTGCCTCCATGGGCATTCAAATGCGCCTAGTCCCCAAAGCCAAATTCAGGCGTAAGCGAGGTCCCATGCCATGCGCCGTAGCCGAAAAACGAAGAACATACAAGGCTTAAGAAGGAAATCCCCGGTCAAGTCACGGATTACAACGCCTCTTCCCTACATTTTTTATAGATTTAAATTTATCACCCCATTTCCCGGAGACTTTATGAACGAAACAATCAAGACTTTGCTCAACCGCAGGAGCATCCGCAAATTCAAATCTGACGCCGTGAGCAAGGAGCTCATTGCACAAGTCGCCGAAGCGGGCTTCTACGCTGCAAGCGGCATGGGCAAGCAGGCCGCCACCGTGGTCGCCATTACGAACAAGGAATTGCGCGACCGCATCTCCGAAATGAACCGCAAGATTGGCGGTTGGGACGAGGGTTTCGACCCGTTCTACGGCGCACCCGTGATTTTGCTCGTCCTTGCAAAAAAGGAAATTCCGACATACCTGTACGATGGTTCGCTCGCCATGGGGAATCTCATGAACGCCGCTTACAGCCTCGGGCTCGGCAGCATCTGGATTCACCGAGCCAAGGAAGAAGTCGAAAGCGACGAGGGCAAGGAAATTCTCAAGTCACTGGGCCTGAACGCTGACGAATGGGTTGGTATCGCTCACTGCGCTTTGGGTTATGCCGACTGCGAACAGCCCGCAGCACACCCCCGCAAGGAAGGGCGCATCGTCTGGGCGGAATAATTATCTGGCGGAGTAATTCAAGCAAATTAACTTTTAGAGTTGTTGCATTTTTGCAGCAGCTTTTTTAGCCGGGGCGTTGCGGGGCGCGGCGATTGAGCGCCCCGCTCGAAGGGGTGATGGAAGACGCGTAGCGGCTGCAATCAGGGGAAGACTTTCCCCTCCAACCCTATTTTTCAAGACTTTACTGGATCCTTCGACTCCGTTACACTTCGCTCAGGATGACGCGATTAGCGCATTTCCCGCTGCATTTCACTTCCTACTTCCTATTTCCGACTTCCTACTTTTCTATCTTTGGCGTCATTATGGAAATGGAAACACGTTACAACCCGAAAATTGTAGAAGACCGTTGGCACGACCAATGGGAAAAGAATAATGATTTTGCCCCGAGCGGAAAGGGTAAACCATTCTCCGTCGTCATTCCGCCCCCGAACGTAACCGGTGCATTGCACCTGGGTCACGCACTGAACGACACGCTTCAGGATATCCTCGTCCGCTATCGCCGCAAGACTGGCCGCGACACGCTCTGGATTCCGGGCACGGACCACGCTGGTATCGCCACGCAGGCTGTCGTCGAAAAGAGACTTTTCCAGGACGAGCACAAGACGCGCCACGATATCGGCCGCGAAGCTCTCGTCGAACGCATCTGGAAGTGGAAGGACGAATACGAAGCCCGTATTACCAAGCAGTTGAAGAGCCTCGGTGTGAGCTGCGACTGGAGCCGCCAGCGCTTTACGCTCGACCCGGTTTGCGCTAAGGCTGTTCGCCACGCATTCTTCAACCTTTTCAAGAAGGGTCTTATCTACCGCGGCAAGCGTCTCGTGAACTGGGACACCAAGCTCCAGACCGCTGTTGCCGACGATGAAATTTATTACGAAACCGTGAAGGGTCACTTCTGGACGTTCAAGTATCCTCTGGTCGACGGTTCGGGATTCATCCCGGTCTCCACGACTCGTCCGGAAACGATCATGGGCGATACGGCTCTCGCTGTGCACCCGAACGACGAACGCTACAAGCAGTTCATCGGCAAGATGCTCAAGGTTCCGTTCGTGAACCGCGAAATTCCGGTGATTGCAGACGCTATCCTCGTCGATATGGAATTCGGTACGGGTTCCGTGAAGGTGACTCCGGCTCATGACCCGAACGACTATGCCACGGGTCTCCGTCACAAGCTCCCGATGATCAACATCATGAACGATGACGGCAGCCTCAACGAAAACGCTGGTCCGTTCCAGGGCATGAAGGGCCAGGCCGCACGCGACGCTGTGGTGAAGGGTCTCGAAGATCTCGGCCTCCTCATCAAGGTCGAAGACCACGAAATGCAGGTGGGTCACTCCGACCGTTCCAAGACTGTGATTGAACCGTACTTGAGCGACCAGTGGTTCGTGAAGATGGACGTCCTCGCCGACAACGCGATGAAGGCTGTCACGAGCGGCGAAATCAAGATCATTCCGGAACGCTATGCGAACAAGTACCTCGACTGGCTCAAGGAAAAGCGCGACTGGTGCATCAGCCGTCAGCTCTGGTGGGGCCACCGCATTCCTATTTGGCACGCCGACGAAACGACGACCGAAGAGGACTTGAGCAAGGCATTCGCAGGCCGTAACGACATTTACTATTACAAGGCACAGAACGGCATCTGGCTCATCTGCTCCGAAGAAGAAAACCTCTCCGAAGATGCAGTTGCCGGTCACAAGATTGTGCAGGAAGAAGACGTGCTCGACACGTGGTTCTCCAGTGGTCTCTGGCCGCACTCCACGATGGGCTGGCCGGAACAGACGGACACGCTCAAGAAGTACTACCCGACTTCCGTGCTTGTGACGAGCCGCGACATCATTACGCTCTGGGTCGCCCGCATGGTGCTCTTCAGCCAGGAAAACATGGGCACGGTTCCGTTCC
>CAMZFJ010000277.1 GCA_947306025.1 uncultured Fibrobacter sp. | reverse complement strand
CGAACTTAGTAAATACTTTTTAGCATTTTTTTGAAAACAAATTTTTAGAAACTTGCGATTGTAAAAATAAAGAAAGGTTGCTCAGATTATTCTCATTTGTATCGCAAAGCACTACTTTTCGCGCACCCTATTTTTCTAAAATTAGAGTGTTAAACATTTCATCCGCGAAGACTATTATGCGTAATTCGTTTGTAAATAAAAAAATTTCCCTCGCCCGCTTGACTGTTGCATTCGGGCTTTTTTTCCTGTTCTCTTGCGCCGGTAACACACCCGATGTGAACACCTCGCCCTCGACCAACGTTTCAAGCGACACCGAAGATTCCTATGACGGAGATGAATCTTCGGAAATAGATTACACAGCCGAAGAAACAGTCGCGCCCAAGGCAACAGGCGGCACCATCGAAACAAGCGGCTACACATTCACCGCACCCGACAACGGTTGGACCATCATCGGAGGCGAAGATAACGCTCCTTACGAATTCTATAATCCAGAAACTGGCCGCCGCGCCGTCCTCGTCGAAGTAACGCTCCCCGAAGGCGAACCCTTACGCCTCATGGACCGCGCTCAAATCGAAATGCAATCGTTTGAATCAAGCGGTAAAAAAGCATCACTCTCCGAGACGTACCCCGAAGAAGCATTCGGCACCACCGGCGCATTCTTTGATATCGCCGGCAAGCGCTACGACACGCCTTACGAAGCCGTCGGCCTCGTGATTGGCGCCGGAAACCGCGTCTTTTCACTCACACTTTCCGCAAACGACATTCAACTTCCCGCAGGCGCCCTCAAGCAAGAATGGAAAGATTTCTTTGCGACTTTCAAACTCAAGGATGTCGTAAAAGAAGCGGTCTCGGAACTTTCCGACGAACGCATCACGCAATACTCCAGCGCAGACCTCGGCTATTCCTGGAGCACAAAGGATACGCTTTGGCACAACTGGACCGGCGTCGCCAAGCAAAACGAAGACCCGGACCTAGTGCTTAGCAACAAGAAAGAAGATATCTCCTTGTTCGTGTACGGCGCCATTGTCCCCAGCGAAGAAGTCAGCCAGCAAGACATGTTCAAGGTGCTCCTCAACCGCCTCGGACTTTCGATGAACGATCCGTCCATTGAAGTTCAGCGCGTCAAAGTCGGCGACCGCTACGCCCAGGAATTTACGCTCACTCGCGTCGTCAACAATTACGATTTCTATTACACCGGTCGATTCTTCTATGACAATGGCCGCGGCATTCTCATCGCCACATGGACGCAAGGCGTCAACAAAAAGAAATACGCTTCGGTGATGAAGAACGCTGTCGAAGGTCTTAAGGTCGGCGCCATGCCCCAGCAAGCCAGCGATGAAGAAGCCCGCAAAAAGCAGAACAAATTCAACGCTTCTGTCATGAGCCAAGTCGGTATCCTCCGCTTGCTCGAAAACCAGCCGTTTGTCGCCCTCAGCTACTTTGAACGCGCCAACAAGATGGACCCGGAAGAACCGCTCTACCTCATCAACTGCGGTTTCGTGTACCAGATGAAAGAACTTTACGGTCCGGGCATCAGCTATTTTACAAGCCAAATCGATCTCGTGCGCAAGAACGGCAAGTTGCTCTCGATTCTCGGCGAAATGTACGAAGCCTTGTTCGATTACGGTCACGCCCGCGAATGTGCCGAAGGCGCCCTCCGCTACACGCCCAACAATCCTGAATACGTCATCAACTTGAGCGATGCGCTCTGGGGCTTGGGACAGCGTCACCAGTCACTCATCGTCGTGCAGCGCCTCTTTGACACGCAGCCCAGTTCCCGCCTCGGCGTTTACCTCGCCAAGACCTACATGGGACTTGACCAATATGCCGAAGCCGTTGATATTTTGTACGGAGTCCGCGGACGTTTTGGCATGAGCAAGGAACTCGGCGAAACCCTCATGGACGCCCTCATGTTCCTCGGCCGCTATGAAGAAGCACGCGCCATCAGCGAAGAAACGCTCGCCAAGGCCAAGAACGATTACAAGATTTGGACCATGCACGGCAAGATCCTCTTCTATAGCCGTAACTACCGCGATGCAGAAAAGGCTCTCACCAAGGCACTCGCCCTCAAGCCCGATAACGAAGACGCCAAGAGTTTTCTCTCTGCCACCAAGGCATATCTCGGCAAGGCCGATAACCGCACGCTCCAAAAGCCGATTACCCCGGTCGAAGAACGCACTGCCGACTTGAAGACACTCCTCCACCCGCAGGCAAAACAGACCGCCCTCGAAGGCGACTTCCCTGCCGTTATTCATTACCAGAAAGAAGCCCTCAAGGCTGAAAAGGGCGCCAACTGGGTCCGCAGCGAAGAAATGCTCCTCGAAGTTTTGGACCAGCGCGGTGCAGCCATCTATCGCGAATTCACGTTCGACTTTTTGCCGGGCTTTGACCGCATTTACCTGAACGCTCTCGAAGTTTACGACAGCAATTGGAAGCTCAAGCAGAAGGCGACACTCAACGGAGCCTATATTACATACGCTACAGAAATCGGCGGCGGTAACGAATCGCAGACCGCTCACTTCCCGCTTTCGGAAATTGCTCCGGGTGACTTCATTTACATGCAATTCAGCCGCACGAACCTCCAGAACAAGGGCATGATTCCGTACACCAACTACGAAAGCAGCCGCGATGTGCCCGTCGGAGAATCCGTCTTCCGCATTTACGCCGACACAACCCGCTTTGTCACCGAAGAATACGGACCGCTCGAAAAGACCGCTATTAAGGGTGGTTTAGAATGGAAGATTGAAAATCCTGTTATCGTCCGCAAGGAACTCTACATGCCTGTTTATCGTGACTTTGGCGCAGGCCTTATGCTCACGGGCAAACAAGAATGGCGTGATGTCGGCGACGATTACCAGAACCTCATCAGCCACCAGTTCAAGCAAGCCGTCAAGGTTCGCGAACAGGCTTTTGAAGTGCGCGGCAACAAGATCGGCGATGACGCCGTCAAGGCCATTGTAAACTTCGTCCGTCACGACATCCGCTACCGCGATGTGCGTTTCGGCGGTCACAGCCTCATTCCGCAAACCGCTGAAGTAACACTCAAGGAACACCGCGGTGACTGCAAGGACATGGCGCTCTTGCTCAAGGACATGCTCGAAGCCATTGGCGTAAAGAGCTACCTCACGGCCATCCACCTCACCGAAGAAGGATTCTCGCACTTGCCGACCATCCAGCAGTTCAACCACATGATCCTCTACATTCCGAAGCAAGGGAAAATTAGCGAACGCTGGGTCGATGCCACCGACAAAACCGGAAACGATCGCCCCGTCCCGCTCGACATGGAAGGCAAAGTGGCGCTCGTTATCGATGGAGACCATAGTCATGTCGTCACCACACCGATTCTCGAAGACAACCAGGAACACCAAATTGCCATCCAGCACGATTTGTTCATTGGTGAAAATGGCGAATGCGAATTCCGCGATTCCGTGCAGCTCCAGGGCAAGTTCGCCAGCGCCATACGCAATAAGTTCTTTGGCCGCGATGTGAAGGATCAGGAAAAATTGCTTGAACAGTTCCTCGCCGCAGGCGTGCCGGACGTAAGCATCGGCAACATCCGCATCGAAAACCTGGACCAGTTCAACAAACCGCTCATCATCGTGAACACTTACCTCTCCAAGGGTTACTTCGGTCAGGGCGGTTCCGAACTCAAGGGACGATTCCCGAACGTGTGGGAACGTAGCCTCTTCAAGCTCCCGAAGGTCGCCAAGCGCCACCACCCCATCCGTATGCCGCACGAAACAATCTTCAGCTTTAAGTTGAACATCAAGACTGCAAGTGGGCACTCGGTTTCCATCACCGAAGCAAAGCCGCTCAACCGCGAAGTCGACTACGTCAGTTTCGAAAAGCAACCGAAGTCCAAGACTTCTAGCGGAATCAAGTGGACCACGTTCGCCCTTTACGCCGATCCGAGCGAATACGAAAAGATTCGCGAAGAATGGAACTATCTGTTGAGCGAAACCAGCCCGATGATTACAGTGAAATGAGGTCTGAGCTATG
>CAMZFJ010000276.1 GCA_947306025.1 uncultured Fibrobacter sp. | reverse complement strand
TTGGCTCGTAGAGCAAAGACATGGGTAATGAGATGACTGCTTTTAGTATTCTGAACTTTGTGTCGCCAGAGGAAGTTATTGAAAAAGTGAAAGAAAGTACTTTTGGGCGATAGCAGATAGCTTTTGCCTTTAATTCCCAAATAAAAAAATTCTCCCGCGGGAAAAATCCCGCAGGAGAAACCATGTCAAAAAAAATTTGTTTATCTTGCGCCTTCCGGCTTCAAGAACTTGTCTGTATCTTGTTCGTACCACCACTTGGTATAGGGTAACTTGATTCGAGCGGCAAGACTCTTTTCAAAGCTACGGTTCTTGATGGTATCGAGGATGCTCTTGGCAAAGTTGAGTGTTCCTTCGTATCCGAAAATCATGTATTCATCGGCGACGAAGAGCGCTGCGTAACCCTGCTTGATGGCCCATACGGTTGAACCTGGATGACGACTAAAGTAAATGTCCGGCTTGTGATAATTCAACACGCTCATCACTTCGTAGTTTTGTTGGTCAGCCACAGTGAGCTTGAGCCCCTTTGGCGATGTCTTCAGCAAATGTTCGAGTGCTGGCGGAATCTGACCGTTATCGTACTTGTAGTCATAATGCCAAGCAAGACCGTGAACCACTTCCATGCCGAGTTCCTGCAACACGCGCGAAACTTCGTAGGTGTAGCCCGGGCCCATACCAATCACGGCGCGGAGACCCTTGAGTTCCCTCTTGACTTCTTCGATTTGCGGCAAGTAAATGGCGCGCTGGCGCTCGATGTAACGTTCTACTTCGGCTTCCTTGCCAATCGTTTTGCCGATGGCGCGGAACCAAGTTTCAAAACCGGTAATGCCGTTCGGGTTAATCGTACGCACATACGGTACACCGTAAGTTTCTTCGAGGGCGTTGCCGAGGTAGGTGCCGAGCGTACCGCAAATGCAAACCATTGCCTGGGCTTCGCTCAAGTGCGAAAGTTCTTCGACCGTGGAGTTGCAATAAACGAATTGCGGTTCTGCTCCGATTTCCTTGAAAAGTTCCGTAATCTGCGGGCGTGCGCTTTCAAAGAAGTTCTTGAAGATAATCTTGTTATTCTTCTTCTCAGGCGGTTTCACGATGCCCTGTAAAACGGCGTGGTCTGCGATATCGAAACCGCTAGCCCAAATGCGGCTCTTGAAACCTTCGCAATGGATTGGAATAATTGGAATGTCGTATTCATCTGCGAGTTCGTCGGCGAGGCCGTCAACGTCTTCGCCAATCACGCCCGACACGCAAGAAGACGAAAGGAAAATCGCTTCCGGGTGGAACTTTTCGTACGTGTACTGCGTTGCTTTGCGGAGTGCTTCGATAGCGCCAAAGACTGTATCGTTTTCGTTCAAGTCGGTGCAGACGTAAACGGAATTTGTCTTTTCGTTAATGCGTTCGGCGAGTTGGCGGAATTTGACATCTTCACCTTGTGCAAGTGCAACGCAACCGGCTGGAGCGTGATAGACAACAGCCACATTGCGGATACTGATGAGCTGGTCCAAAGCGCAACCCGAAAGGCAAGAACTGGATTGGCTAAAGCAGCGTTCGCGATTCTTGATAGAACCGCATTGAGAACGGTGTGCCAATGTATCCAAGTCACCCGAAAATCCAGTGATGGATCCAAGACGGTTTTCGCGAACACCGACGTTTGCATTTTTAAAATTAAATGGCATTAGATCCTCCTTAAATTTTCAGCATGGAAAGTGCTGCAGAGTAGATGTCTTCCAACAAGTAAAGGCCGCCAGAATAACCCGCCACATGCGAGTTGATGACGATTTTTTCAATCATCGGATAGCTGATGTTCACGAAGTGGCCCTTGAGTTCGTGGGCGAGTTTCTTTTCCCAGTTCGAACCGATGATGAGCGGGGAGCCGCCAAAGTCCATTTTGCGGATTTGATTCTGGAGGTCGAAACCGTCCGTGGTGAACTCGACTTTTGTTTTGATGTCGTAATTCAGCGTGTTTGTTTCTTGCGAGACTTCTTCGCGGAATGCTTCCGGCGTGTCGTCCGTAACGAACAGCTTTTGCGGGAAAAGACCCATGTCGTTCACGAGAAACTTGGTCACGGCAATTACGTACTGGGCTTCGCTCACGACGGTAAAGCGCTTGCTCACGATACGGCTTTCGAGAATCGTATCGGCGTAGCGTTCCAGATAATAGAAGAACTGCGCTTCGTTCTGCTGGATAACGGATTCGGTGAGTTCTTTGTCTGCACCCGTGAACTCAGCGACCGTGCGGAGGAACTTTGTCGTTTCGGCCGCACCAATTGGCAAAATCGGGTAGTGCAACAGCGGAATGTTGAATTCCTTTTCCAAGTATTTTGCGCTTTCGAGGCCTGCCCACGGCGAAACTAGAATCGTGTATTCTGCCGTCGGAATCTTTTGCAAGTTTTCAAGCCCGCGGCCAAAACCGAAAATCGTATTCGTCTTGAGACCGATGGACTGCAAAAGACGTTCGAGTTCACGCAAGTTGCCAAGCCAATACGGATCCTGCTGAGGCACGCCTGCGAATAAGTTGACGAGTCCCTTTTCCTTCGGGGCTTCGCCCTTGAACTTTCTCACATACTGTTCAAAGATGCTCTTTAAAATCCAGTCGTGACCGATGTAGTTGTTGCCCTTGAATCCGGGCGTCTTTGCCCAGATGACAGGCTTTTCGGCATCTTCGAATTCTTCTGCGACTTCTTGAATGTCGTCACCAATGATTTCACCCGTGCAACCGGAAAGAACCACGAACAGGTCGGCATCGATGATTTTGAGAGCGTTGCTGATGGTTGAACGCAACTTGTCTGCACCGCCAAACACGACTTCTTTTTCGCTGATGCTTGTGCAAGGGTAAATGTTAGGGCTGAATCTGCCACTCGTGCCGTTGTTATCGTTTAGCTTGGATGCGCATCCCGGACCGGAATGTAAAACGGGAATTGCTCCAGGAATGGATTGCACGGTCTGCATTGCTGCCAAAGCGCATTTGTAGCGCGCCTGATCCAATATTTTAGCCATGAGAGAAAGTCTCCTTTACACGGATGCGATCCATGTAGATTTGTGAACCAACGTCATAGACGCCGGGAACGCCAACAGCATCTGCTCTGCAGTGAGCGCAGTGCTTGAAAACATTGATAAATACGCCAGCCTGTTCTTGGGCGATGGCGAGGCCCTTCGGGGTCGGTGCCGGAATGTCCTTGAATCCGTTTTGCGGAATCAGTGGAATGATGTTGTATATAATTGCGCCTGCTTCGCGTACGGTTGCTGCAACATCTTCGATATGGTTGTCATTGATGCCTGGGCAAAGAACCGTATTCACTTTCACGAGTGTCCCGCTTTTTGCAACCTTGCGAATGCCTTCTAGCTGGTTGTGGATCAAGATTTCAGCGGCTTCGACACCCGTGTAGGTCTTGCCGTGGTAAAAAATTCTTGCGTTAATCATCGCTTCGATTTCCGGATCGACTGCGTTTACCGTTACCGTAAGCGTATCGATGCCCACATCGATGACTTCGTCAGCCTTGTCGTTCAGCAAAAGTCCGTTTGTGCTCATGCAACGAATCAGGTTTGGAAATTCCTTTTTGACGAGGCGGAAAGTGTCCAGTGCAAAAGGTGTCGCGAGCGTGTCGCCAGGACCTGCAATACCCACCGTAGTAAGATCCGGTACGAATTCAAGAGCCTTGCGAATATAGCCACATGCTTCTTCCGGTTTGATAACTTTACTTGTATTTCCCGGAACTTGTGCGTCTTCGTTGATGCGACGGTCGCAAAAACGGCATTCGATGTTACAACCCGGAGCGACGGGCAAATGGATACGCCCTTTACGATTCTTGCATGCACCGAAACAGGGGTGCTCTCTAAAAACTGTCTCTTGATTTGTTGCCATAAAACCTCACAAGGCAAAAGAATCGATAAACCGCGAAGGTGAAATTCCTACGAGGCTAAACTTCCGGCGTGCCGGATTAGTTTATGTGAAATAAAATTGAACGGTTACCTAGCGTTCTGTATTCTTTTAAATTTTTGCTTCTGTTCCGAAGTC
>CAMZFJ010000275.1 GCA_947306025.1 uncultured Fibrobacter sp. | reverse complement strand
GCTCCGAATGTCGCTGGTGAAAGTATGGACTGCGCTGGTGTCGTTGAAAATGCCGCCGGAAATGCCGCGAAACCCGTGATTATGACAGGCTCGATGCGCCCTGCAACCGCTGCGGAACCAGACGGCCCGGCAAACCTCCTCTTTGCCGTGAAAACCGCAGTGTCATGTTCGCCTCATGAATTGTCATGCCCGCCACTGAGCGGGCACCTCCCTCTCGTAAATGCGAAGAATGCTACGTCATCCTGGAGCAACGCGACGGGATCCAGTGTGGTATATGTCGCCTTTGCAGGCGCGTTAATGAACGCCCGCACGGTGCAAAAAATTCACGCGAATGATTTGGATGCTTTCGCTGAAATTCCCGCGTCATGTCACCCCGGATTTATTCCGGGGTCGCCATCTTGTTCTGCATTTGACGTTTCCTCCTTGCATTCCCTCCCGCGCGTCTCCGTTCTTTACTTTAACGCTGATGCCGATGCAGAATTGGTGCGCTTTGCGGCAGAGCGCTCGGCAGGCCTTGTCATTGCTGGTGCGGGCGCCGGAGAATTTTCTCGCGCATGGGCGGACGCGATTGCTGAAGCTGTCGCAGAAAAGAATATTCCCGTCGTGATTTCGACGCGAATCAATCGCGGTCGCATTGTCCCGGAACAGCTTCTTGTGCCAGGAACGATTGCCGCTTACGATTTGCCTCCAGCCAAAGCCGCCGTCCTCTTGCGCCTCGCTTTAACTACCACGAATGACCCTGCGGCCATTCAAAAGTTCTATCAGAGGTATACATAGTAAGCGAGATGAGTGGTTGAATAATTTAAGGATAATGAAGGAACGTCGAGAGAATGGTGGCGTCGGCCAAGGAATACCTTTGTAAAACTCCGAGCTGGGGCCCCGCCCGCATGACGTACTTTTTGCGTTTCAAAAACAATTAATTCTAGAGTAATTAAAAATGAAATTTTTAATACAGCGAGTCACTAAGGCTCAAGTCGATATTGAAGGTGAAACAGTCGGAAAAATTGATGGCAAGGGATTCCTTGTTTTAATCGGAGTAGGCGAGGGCGATACCCGCGAAATTGCCGACCGCTTCATCAAGAAAATGATTGCGCTCCGCATCTTTGCCGACGAAAATGGAAAAACGAACCTTTCCATCAAAGATGTGGGCGGCTCGCTGTTGCTCGTCTCGCAATTTACGCTTTATGCCAATTGCAATAAGGGCAACCGCCCGACGTTCAACGGTGCCGGCAACCCTGCTCTCGCTAACGAACTTTACGAGTACATCATCGAGCAATGCAAAAAGGAAATTGCCGTTGTCGAAACAGGAAAGTTCGGTGCGGACATGCAAGTGAGCCTTGTGAATGATGGCCCGTTCACAATTATGCTAGATTAACAAGGAATGCGTCATGGCGGACCTGATTCGCCATCTATGTTGCCAAGTTATTTTTATTGAAGTCGTGCGCTGTAATTTCCGCACGGAGGTTTTTATGAAACTTAGTCGACTTTCACTTTTGCCGCCGTGGTGCGCGCTCGCCTTTTTAACCGCGGCTCTCCTAATGTCTTGCGCTGGCTCGCGAGATTCAGCCCCTGCAGGCGATGATGGCATGGCCGATGCTCCTTGCACGGAATGCGGTACGCAGGGCGAAATTGAACTCAAAATCACCGACGAAAAGTTTTATCGCGAATGGAATCCGGTGGCGTTTAGCCGCATCGATTCAAATGCGGTTGTTGGTGTATTCCCTGCGCTCAAGGTGACTGCAAACCGTCCCGAAAAATGCAAAATGTGCCACAGCTTTAGTGCCGATGCAGTTGACTTTGATCTAGCCCGCATCGAAGATTCTTTGTTCGTAAAGGCATTCCCCAAGATGACGCGCGACCTCATGCTTCCGGGAATGCGCGTTCCCGATGCGGATTCTGCTTATATTGATACTTTATCTGTTAAACTTCTTGCACAAAAATTTGTCGAAGGCAAACGCCTCGATGATGTGACGCCGTGGGAAGAACGCGATGGGGTAGAGCAGACATTGACCCGCCAGTTGCCTTTTGAACTCAAGGATTTGCTCAATAAAATCGCAAGTCGCTACGAACTCCGCTATTTGACAATCCCCCTCATCATGGAAGTTACGATGGATCCTGACTTGGGCAAAAAGGGCGGCTTCCATTGGCAAATCGTGTGGAGCATGTGGGATGCCCGCTATGGCGAACTCGTTTGCCTCACGTACTCCAAGTTTACTGCTGCAACAACAACGCGTGTGGCGCCTGAAAAGGAATGGGCAACGCCGTTTGCCTCAAGGCTCTGGAAATTGCTCAACACCGACGTCGCACATTTCGAAAATCACTAAGGCCGCTTCGCGGCAGTTTATAGTTCCTAGTTCTGAGTTACTAGCAATTTCAGAAAGAAAAAACATCTTGTCTTCTTATTTCCTCTAGTAACTCCTAACTAGTAACTGCATCGAAGATGCTCATAACTCGTAACTCGTAACTAGTAGCTAGTAACTAATTACTATATTCTCCCTCATGAACACTCCATTTTACGTTTTTATGAAGCTTTTGCCGAAGAACGCCGCTAGCCGCGTCTTTGGTGCATTCACGCGTTTGCGCATCCCGTTCTTGAGCAAGCTTGCTCGCAACGCTTTTGCGAGTTTCTACAAGCTCGATATGTCCGAATCGGAATACCCGCTGAGCCATTACGCAAACATTGGCGAGCTTTTTATCCGTAAGCTTAAGCCGGGCATGCGCCCTGTTGCCGATGGTGCCGAGGTGGTGAGTCCGGTCGATGGAGTGCTTTCGCAGACGGGCACATTCGATGGCGATGACCAAAGCTTGATCCAGGCGAAGGGCAAGACTTACACGCTCAAGAGCCTGTTGCGTAACGATGATCTTGCCGAACGCTTTAAGGGCGGTGCCTTTGCAACGATTTACTTGGCTCCGTTTAACTACCACCGCATCCATAGCCCCGTCAAGGGCGACCTTGTGCTTTCGAGCTATTGCCCGGGAACGCTTTGGCCGGTGAATGTCGGTAGCGTTGAGCGTATCGAAGGTCTTTTCTGTATTAATGAACGTTTGACTAGCCAGCTGCGCTTGGCTGATGGTTCCGAAGTTCTCGTGGTCAAGGTGGGTGCGACAAATGTGGGTCGCATTGGCGTTGTGTATAACGATGCGCTTTTGACAAATGCGGGTCTGCTTCCGCGCGACGAAAAACGTGTGGACTGGGTTCCGAATCAGCAGTATTCGTTTGAACGTGGCGATGAACTGGGCCGCTTTGAAATGGGCAGCACGGTGATTCTCGTGGTCGATAAGAAGATTCGCGAACGTCATCCGGACTTGTTCAAGTCGCGTCTTGGGCAGGCGGTGAAGGTGGGCGAGGCGCTTTAAGCGGCTCGATACTTTAACGAACGCTCTGCGGTCTTTCGGCGATGGTTTCTGTAAAGCGCTTCATTCACGACGAGCCTTTGCTTTTTAAGGCGTCGAAAGCTTTTGTGGCGTTGCTTTTTCGGTGCGCCGATCCCATTGTTTATGTGGCATGCAAGTTGCCGGACCGTAATGCGCAAATTGCATGGACTTTATTAGGGAGCGCTCTTTTTCAAGACCGCACGTATCCTGATATTTTGCGACTTCTCGTGAAACTTTACGAGCGGTTCCCGGGCGATAAGCTTTGGACGCTTCCTGTGCCCAAAGCAGGCGAGATTGAAGAGGTCGTTGAGCAAACGTTCAATAGCCGCAATTGGCCGGTGTTCGAACATGTGGCTGGAATTTTCTGGAGCGTGGGGCTTTTTGTCCGTCGTCATCCAGACTTAGTTGCTTGGGTGCGCGAACATTCTCCCGAAGAAATGTGGAACGATTTGGGCGATATTTATTTTATGGGTCGTTCGAATCCGCGTCCGAAGGCTTGTGCTACGATTTACCGGCTGCTTGCCCCGCAACCGCTTGGCCTTGGTCTGGAATGTCGTGACTGTTCCAAGATGCCGTCTCTCACGCTTACGATGGGCGCTAGACGTTTCCTTGACATACTAGGGCCCGCTAAGGAATTCAAT
>CAMZFJ010000274.1 GCA_947306025.1 uncultured Fibrobacter sp. | reverse complement strand
ATCCAAACTTTGCGGTGGCTCTGGATGTCGGTGAGTTCCATGTCGATCTGGTAGAAGACCACCTGTTCGCCACCTTCCTGGTCCACGACGGAGTTGATGGTGCCGGTGAGCATGAGGTCTGCACCGATTTCCATGCCTGCGTCTTTCTGTGTTTCGGCGGTGACGTTGCCCTGCTGGTCAGCAAGTTCGTCGCGGAGGTCGCCACGTTCGTTGGAGTTGGCAACGAATTCTGCCTTGCCGGAGTTGATGAGGGCGCGTTCGATATCCTTGATGAACGTTTCAACGCGGATATGTTCGTGGCTCTTGTTACGGACTTTGCCAATCACGATAGTCGGCACGGAACCCTTCTGGGCGGAAAACTGGCTGTACCACGGACGACCGAGGCAGTCGTTGATCATTTCTTCGGCGACGAGGCGGGAGTCGGTATCGTTCCAGCTGCCGGAGAGGTCGGTAACAGAGTTTGCGTCGAGGCGGGTGACTTTTCTACCACCGTCACTAGCGCAACCAGAGAGGAAAGCGAGGCTTGCGCAGAGGGCGAAAATCCAAATTTTAGACATTTTTTTCTCCTAGATTGGAAATGTTTTGTTATAAACATACAAAAAAAACATAAAAAAAACTCTCCAAACGGAGAGTTCTTTGAAAAAAGTCAATTTTTCGTTTGAAAAACGCGGATTAACGTTTCTTCTTCTTGCCGGCAGTAGCATCGAGATGCACTTCGGCCGTTTCTTCACCCTTGACGGTCACGAGTGCTTCTGCGCTCTTGCGGTTGCTGCACTGTGCGCGAACCATGTGGTCACCTGCGTCAAGGTTGTGGACAACGAGTTCTGCACCGTCGGTCTTGTCAGCCTGTTCGCCATCGACGAAGATGAGGCAGCGCGGCGGATTGGTCGTGACCTTGATGTGGCCTTTCGGAATCTTGGTGCTGAAGTCGAAGTTGTTGCGGCTGTCGTTACCCGGCCAAACGTTCACGCGCTTGTTGACGAGTTCAAAGCCCTGGTCAATAACAACGAGTGTCTGACGGCCAGACTTGACTTGCAAGTCTTTAATCGGGCTCTTGCCGAGAGGTTCACCACCAAGGAACACTTCGCTGTTAGGCGGTTCGGTAATGATATTGATGGTTGCGGCCTTGCCACGCGGAGGTGGATCTTCTTCGTCAGCGACAACGGTCGTGAAGAGGAAAGCCATCATCAAGGCAAAAATATACAGCTTTTTCATTGCAGGTACTCCTGTTTTGCTTGTAAATGGTTTATTAGACATTAAGAATTTAATTCTTTTTTACATGGATAAATGTTAAAGTGCCGTAAAAAGTACGTAAATATTTGGTCTGGATTAACTAATTTTTGTACATGAAAGCGCTTTATCAAAAAATTCGCAGTTTACAAGGGAAAAATTACGGGCTTTACAAATCCCTCGCGGATAGAACGTGGGATTTTGGTGACTTTGTGCTGGAATTTCTCCATGTGCAGGGCGACCCGTATGCACCGGCTTCGCGTGTGATAATCAAGTCGAACTTGCAGATGCTGGGGTTCCCGAGCGAATGGGGTAGCTCTTTTGAGCGGCGCCTCGCGTTGAGCGATTTCCTTTACCGTAAGCTTTCTGCACTTGTTCGTGAAAAGTATCCCGATAAGGAAGCGGCGGTTGTTTTCGATACTGCTGGACCTGAAATGCTAGTGCGGAACGCGCTTTGGGTCGATAATGGCGAACTGCGTGCTTGTTTGCAAGTGCGCTTGCCGGGCGATGGCCGCAAGATCCAGGCCGAAGCCGCTGCCGAGATTTTGACGATGGTGCTTCCGGACTTGGTGTCGGCGGCGCTGTACAATTTGGGCAGGTCTAAGAAGGATGGCGTTGAGCCTGAACTTGTTGAACATTACCGCGTGCTCGCCGAGCGCAAGGAAATATTGTCGCAGCTCGAAGCCCGTAACCTTTGCGCGTTTGTGCCGGATGGTGCCATTTTGCCGCGTGCGTCGGGACTCAGTGAACTCCCGATGGAAGGGGCCGTGCCGTTCACTGCGCCTGCTGAAATGGCAGTAACGCTTGTTGCAAATGGTCGTGAAATTCGCGGCATGGGAATCCCGAAAGGCATTACCGTGATTTCGGGCGGTGCGTTCCATGGAAAATCGACTTTGTTACAAGCGCTCACGAAGGCTGTTTACCCGCATATTCCGGGCGATGGTCGCGAAGGCATTGTCATTAGCGAATCGGCGGTACGTGTGGGCGTCGAAGATGGCCGCAGCGTTCGCGGAACGGACTTGTCGCAATTTGTGCGTGATTTGCCGGGTGGAATTTCGACAAAGAACTTTACGACTGCCTGTGCGTCGGGCTCGACGAGCGAGGCCGCGAACTTGATGGAAGCGATGGAAGCGGGGAGCGATGTGTTCTTGATTGACGAAGACTCTTCCGCAGTGAACTTTTTGATTCGCGACGTGCGCGTGAGAAAACTCCTGGGCGATGACCGCGAACCGCTTATCCCTTTGACGGACCGCATCCGTGAAATCAAGAATCGTAGCTTTATTCTGGTGGCGGGCGCCTGCGGAGACTTTTTGGACTTGGCAGACAACATTATCGTGATGGCATCGTACAAGGCGGAATGTGCACGAGTGAATGGAAAAAATGTAGCTGCTGGGTTGAATGCAGATGATGTGAATGCTGCTGGGAATGCCGCGAAAGTTGTACCTAACTTGCCTGCGTTTGTGGAACCTGAGTGCCGTGACTTTGCAGAATACGTGAAGCCCTTGCTCCCGTCGTTGCGCCCCGCTTCGGCCGTAGAACGCCAGGTCAAAGTAAAAATTTCAGGCGATACTTTGTTGCAAATCGGGTTCCTCGTTTCGGATACATCCAAGGCGGGCGCGCTCGTGGATAAGCAACAGCGCTTTGGTGCCGGATTCATGCTGTTGAACCTTTGCCAAAATGCGTCAAGCAATAACGATTCTGCAAACGGTGAATCGCAAAAGTCTGCAACGATTATGGAACGCATCAATGCGCTCTGCGAAAAAATCAAGAATGTGGGCTTCCGCAATTTGCCGCAAGGCCTAAGCCGCGAAATGAGCCTTCCGCGTGCTATTGATATCGCTTGTGTGCTATACAGATTGCGTGATAACAAACGGTAATTTTTTTGGCGTTGTCACCCCGCATTTTTGTGCAGTTGTCTAAAAATGTGCCCTGAGTCACTTTTATGACATGTCGATTTTTTCCGATATGTCATTTTTCATACGTTTTGTAGGTTTAACCCATAATAATCTATTTTATAAAATAACGGGTTAAATATGGGAGTGTGGTATGTTTAGGGGTAAATTTTCACATATGCTTTTTGGTGCTGCGCTTGGATGCGCTGTCACTTGCGGGAGTGCTTTTGCGATTACGGCAAATCCGAACGTGAGTATTGGCAAAAATCTTTACGTTGCAGGGGCAGTGAATTCCAACATAAATCCTGGAGCTTATACAGACGGCAAGTTGGATTTTAACCAGATTGCTTTTGTCTCCGATTTTGCGTTGAATGTAGGCGTGGGCCCGAAAAAGCTTTTTATCACATGGGATTCCCGTGGCGATGAAGCTTGGGCGAGCGGGGATTATGTGTATGCTCAGGGGTGCATCCACAACTGGATGGACTATGCGACTTTGCAACATTTTAAGGTGTTGACGTCTGCGAATTCGACGAATGGCGTAGATGGTGACTGGGAGATTGTTGCCGAAGTGGGCGAGAGCGGAGCGGCCTCGCGCGGTCTTGCAATTGATTTTGAGGGAAAGTCCTGGTTTCGTATCGTAGCGGATGAGCCTGTAGTCAATCTGGAAGAAGTTGGCGCGTACGATATCAGCGACGGTAGCGATGACACCTGGTTCTTTATGGGCACGAGTATCACCCAGATGGGCATGAAGCAGTTTATTGTGGATTCGAACTTTTCTCAGTTGATCCATGCGCGTTTCCCAGAGCATTATCCGGCGATGATCCGTGGGGGTATTGCATGCCTTACGAGCCAAGGCGTAGCTAATGCGCTTAAGTATTATGTGGAATATGCAGGGAACGTGAAG
>CAMZFJ010000273.1 GCA_947306025.1 uncultured Fibrobacter sp. | reverse complement strand
CGCGGTCAATGCGGCGCATGGAGAAGTACTTATCTTGTTCGCGAGGCGTGCGCACAAGGCCTTCAATCGTATCGCCAATCTTGAGGTTGAATTTACGGATAAGGTTCTGGCTTACGTAAACGTCGTCGGTGCTGGTCTGGTAGTTCTGATCCGGCATGCGGAGGAATCCATGGCCTTGCGGCGTGACTTCGAGAACGCCTTCCGTATAAATGATGTTGCCTTCGTTTTCGAGGCTCTGCAAAATGTAGTTGAGGGACTGCTTGCGCATTCTGCGGAAGTCTACTTCCTTTTGCACGGCGAGTTCCTGGAGTTCGCTCATGGAGAGCTTGCGGAACTTGAGCCAGTTTTCCTTTGCCTTTAAAATGGCTTCGGAGCCTGGTGCCGGGAGCGTTGCAGAATCATCGACAAATTCTTCTTGCTGCTGGAAATTGCGATTGCGGTTGTTCTTATTGAACTTGTTGTTCTTGTTGAACTTGTTGAATTTGCCGTTCTGGTTGTTGAAACGGCGGTCGTCTTGACCTTCGCCGTTCTGGGCCTGAGCATCGCCTTGCTGAGGGGCGTTCGGGTCTGCTTGGCCTTCGCCTTGCGGAGCAACTTCTGCGTTTTGCGGAACTGCTTCGCCGGCGTTTTCATTTGTGTAAATAGCTTGTTCGCCCGGTTGTTCGTTCGAAGCTTCGTAAGATGGAGCGCTAGTGAAAATCGGTTCAGAAATAGCGTCTATGTTTGAAACTCCGTACTGTTCGGCAAGGCGCTTTTCGGCGGCTGCAATGCCATCGACCGGTTCTTTCTTTTCTTGGAAATCTTGTTCTACATCGGCCTGATAATTCGCTTCGACTTCCTTGTGGACCTTGGTCTTGGAGCCCGGCTTTCTGCCACGACGCTTTGGCTGAGGTGCTTCTTCTGCATTCTCAGGAAGTTTGTCCGGAGTTCCCAGGTATTCGGGTACGGGGATTCCCGTGCTTTCGGGATAAACGAGATCCGTCAAAGAAGGTGATTGGGTATTTTGTTCTAAATTTTGATTCTTAGGTGTTCTGGGCACGATTGCGTCCTATAATTAGATATTTCAAGAAAATGAAATAGACTATATAGTGAATGGATAATAAGGGCTTTGTTGCCCCAAAAATTTTAATGATGATTAAATATTATGTTCCGAAATGGCGGAACGGGTTAAAAGATACATAATAATTTGTGAAATGTCATAAAAAAAATTTTTTTTATGAAAAATATTATGTGTTTTGAATTCTAAGTCCTAAGTTACAAGAAAATTTTATTTTTAGAAACACTAGTAACTAATAGCTAGTAACTATTAACTAAGTACTTCTTATTGCCTGCCGTTTACTTCCTACATCCTACTCTAAAAATGACTATATTTGGGGCGTGGAATCCTTAAATAGAGTATATATAGCACTCGGAAGCAATCTTCCAGACCGCTCGGCACACTTGAAAGCCGGGAGGGACATGCTCCGCCGCGTGAGTGCGGGGGGATGGGTAGAAAGCCCGATTTACGAGACTCCACCTGTTGGACCGGCGGGCCAAGGGCCTTATTTTAATCAGGTCGTTAGCTTTTGGTACGATGGTGACCCGACAAAATTGCTGTACTATTTAAAGGGATCCGAGCTTATTCTTGGGCGCAAGGACCGTGGACATTGGAATTCTAGGGAAGTGGACCTGGATTTGTTGTTCTTTGGTTGTGAAATATGCACTGGTCGCCCGACTATCCCGCATCCGCAGGTTTATAACCGCCAGTTTGTGCTTGTGCCGCTCAACGACATAGCTCCGGACTGGGTGGATCCGAAGACGAATAAAGCTGTAAAGGACTTGCTTTCGGAATTGCTTCAGCGTGAAGACAAAATTCCGTTCCGCGTCATAAAAGGGGAGGAACCCTGATATGCTTCATGATAAGAACATTCATTTTATGGCTATAGAAGGCGTGATTGGCGTTGGAAAGACTTCGCTTGCACGGGCCATTTCTGAACGCTGGAACGCGATGTTTATTGAAGAAAATTTTGCCGATAATCCGTTCTTGCCTAAGTTCTACGAGAACCGCGCGGCATATGCCTTCCAGACGCAGTTGTTCTTTTTGCTCGACCGCTTTAAGCAACTCCAAAATTCTGCATTGCAGAGCGACTTGTTCCACGATTTGCTCGTGAGCGATTACACGTTTGACAAGGACCGCATTTTTGCTTCGCAGAACCTCACCGAAAACGAACTTACGATGTACGACCAGGTGTCGAACGCCTTGAACCACGATATCCGCAAGCCGGATTATGTTGTTTATTTGCAGGCCAGCGTTCCGACGCTTTTAAAACGCATCAGGGGCCGTGGCCGCTCGATGGAAAAGACGATTGACGGCAATTACCTGAGCGATTTGCAGGACCGTTATGACCATCATTTTTGGCATTATACCGACGCTCCTGTGCTGATTATCAATACAGATAACATTGATTTTGTCCATAACGAAAGCCATTTGCAAATGGTATTGAACGCGATTGCGTCCTGCCCAAGTCAAACGACTTATTTTGTTCCAGAAGGTAACTAATCATGCAGATAATTAAGTCTATCGATTCCCTACGTCAAGCGCTTGCTCCTCTCGCGAAAGAAGGGAAAAGAATCGGTCTCGTTCCAACGATGGGTGCACTCCATGAAGGTCATGGCGCTCTTATCAAGGCTTCCGTGAGCGAGTGCGATGTGACTGTTGTAAGTGTGTTTTTGAACCCTATCCAGTTCGGTAAGAACGAGGATTTGGACAAGTATCCGAAGCGCTTGGAAGCCGATGCCAAGCTTGCCGAATCGATTGGCGCGGACTTCGTGTTTGCTCCGTCTGTTCAGGAAATGTATCCGGATGGCGACCCGATGACGCTTGTTCGCGATGAACAGCTCGAAAGCATGTATTGCGGCGCTTACCGCCCGGGACATTTCCGCGGTGTGCTGACGGTCGTTTCCAAGTTGTTCCTGATTTCGGGCGCAAACGATGCTTTCTTTGGCGAAAAGGATTACCAGCAGGTGTTCCTCATCGAAAAGATGGTGAAGGACTTGAACTTTAACATCAAGATTCATCGCGTGAAGATTGTTCGCGAAGAAAGTGGCCTTGCACGCTCTAGCCGTAACGAATATTTGACGGATGAAGAACGCGCTCAGGCACTCGGCATTTACAATGGCTTGAAGGCGGCTAAGGCTGCATACGAAGCGGGCGAACGCAGTGTTTCGAAGCTTCACGATACCGTCGTGAAGTCGATTGTGGCTGCTCGTGGCGGTGTGCAGTATGTTGAAGTCGCAAGCCAGAAGACCTTGCAGAAGTGCAATGGCGCTTTGGGCGAAGACAAGGCTGTGATTCTCGCCGCTGCATTCTTCGGCAAGACGCGTTTGATTGATAATATGGAATTGAACTAAAATCGGTGCAAGACACCGATGCGTTAATAGTTCGGAGTTGCTAGTTACTGAGGTGCCTGCGGCGCTGTTCTAAGTTCGGAGTTACTAGTTACTAGAAATGTTTATATAGCAATCTCTAGTAACTACAAACTATTGACTAGTAACTATTGACTAGTATCTAGTAACTTGAAATAGTTGCGAAGCAGTTATTTCTCTGTAGCTGTAAAGATGCCATCCCATTTTTCGCCTGCTTTTGCGGGCGGATTTTCTTTATAGGCGGTGCAGCGCTTGATGTAAACTAGACTCGGGCATGTCTTACTGCCTGGATCGCGTTCAGGTAGGTGCGGCTCGAAATCTAGACATTGCGTAAAGAATCCTATAGCTTTATCCCATTCCATAGCGAGGTAGGCTGTGCGAGCTTGTTCCCATATGGACACGAGTTTTTTCAGAACCATAGCGTTGTCGTCGCTTGCGTATGCCAATAGCTCGAATGTTTTGACCGGTTTGTCTTTACCGACAACGCGGATGATGTCGAGTGTGCGGTAGATGTATTGGTTGCTAAAGCCTTGTTCTTCGATCAGCTTCATTGTATTTTGGCTGACATGGATGTAGGCTCCGTATTGCTTGGCTGCACTTTCCAAACGTGCGGCGAGGTTGACTTCGTCACC
>CAMZFJ010000272.1 GCA_947306025.1 uncultured Fibrobacter sp. | reverse complement strand
CGTTCACCGGGAGGCTGGAGAGGCGTTCGTCACCCGGAGTCACGTAGCTGGACTGCGTCTTGGTGATGGCGACACCCTTGCCTTCGTAAACGGTTTCGCTCACCGGATAGAGAGCGGTGTACTTCATCTTGGCGGCGTCATAACCCGGCTGGCCGAGGAATTCGCTGTCGTTTGTCCATGCGGCGGTGAGGGCGCCTTCACGGGCTGCCTTTTCGCCAACCATGCCGTCGAAGAAGTCGACGAGCACGGCGCGGTTGAGGGCTGCGACGTCCTTGCCGCTAGCGATCAAAGCCTGGGTGCGGTCGCTGAACTGGATGTGCCAGCGTTCGAATGCAGCCTTGTTCGTTTCGAAGAAAGTCTTGTCGGCGAGAACCTTGTTGAGCTTAGCTTCGGCCTTCTTCTGGTCCTTCATGTCGGCGTCGCCGAACACGCGTGCGCCATTAGCGTCGAGGAGCGGGAAGTTGTTGTTGTAGATACCGAATGCGGCAAAGTTGCCAATCACGAGGGTGGCCTTTGCGCTGAGCACTGCTTCCTTGAAGAAGAAGTTGTTGAAACGGAGGTCAGACGGCTTTTCGGTGCGGACCTGAACGCCCGGCATCACGTTCATCACGGGAGTCGTGCCCGCAGGCGTTGCGGTAAACGTAGAACCAATACCACCCACTGCAATACCCGTCGTAGACGGAGTGGTAGAAAGCGGAGTGTACCAGGGCTGGATAAATTCCACGGCGAGGCCCGGGGTCATCAATTTTTGAACGGTTCCGGCTTGTTTTGCACCGGCGAGATAATCTTTAATGCTCATAATGAGATCCGATTTTAAAGGTTTATACGGTGGGAAAAATAGTAATTCGGTATGAGGTGTGAGGTCGCTGCGCTTTTAGGTATGGGCTATGAGCGATGAGGAATGAGGTCGGGGCTTGCGCCCCTTTGAGGTGTGAGGTATGAGGAATGAGCTATGAGGTTTGAGTGAGGGAGCAGTAGACTGTAGGCTGTGATGTGTCATCCAGAGCGCGTCAGCGCGAAGGATCTAGTTAAATCTTGTATCGCACTCTCTTTTTGCAAACTATTTACATCAATTGCGTTTGATTGATGTATCTTTAGGGTATGACAAAACTTATTGCACACATGTTCCCCGGTGTTTTCCTCATCGTCGTGTTTTCCTTGCTGAAAGCGTACGTGATTCCTGCCCAGACGACTTTTGAATCTTGGTTCGTCTACGTTAATTTCTTTGTATGGATTGTATGCATCGTGGTGCCGTGCGTTATCTATTACCTCCGCACTCCACCTGGAATCGATCATAGGGAATGATGATCCGAGTTTTGAGTTCTAAGTTACTAGTTACTAGAGCTTTTAAGCTTAAATTTTCTAATAACTAATGACTAGTAACTAGTAACTAAATTATATTTGGCGCATGTTTAAGATCGGTGTCATGGCTTCCGGTGGAGGAAGCAATTTTAAAGCAATTATAGATCGTATTGGCGCGGGTGACCTCGAAGCCCAGTGCAAGTTTTTGATTACGAACAATGCGGGTTGCGGTGCGGTGAACCATGCGAAGGAATATGGAATTCCTGTTCATCACATTTCTGGTAAGACTCATCCGGATCAGGCTGCGTTCGAAGCCGCGATGCTTGAAGTTCTCGACAAGTACGATGTGGATCTTTTGATTTTGGCGGGCTATATGAAGGCACTCCCGCTTTGCATGCTCCAACGCATGCCGGACCGCATTTTGAATATCCATCCGTCGCTGTTGCCGAAATTCGGTGGTAAGGGATTCTTTGGACACCACGTGCATGAAGCTGTTCTTGCTGCGCACGAAACGGAATCTGGCCCGACGGTGCATCTCGTGAGCGAAGAAATCGACCGCGGTCGTGTGCTAGCCCAGACTAAAGTGCCTGTAATGCCGGACGATACTGCCGACACGCTCGCTGCTCGCGTCTTGGTGCAGGAACACGCCCTTTACTGGAAGACGATTAAGGAATACGCCGAATCGCTTGGTTTGCATTAGATTTGGTCATTAGTCAATAGTCATTGGTCAATGGTTTTTAGCTTGGTGCCAAAGGCATGATACAACTAATGACTAACTACCAATGACTAACAACTAGAAAAATGAAATTCAAACTTCCCGCATTTCTCGAAAATATCGAATCCCCGGTAGAAGGGGAGGTGGCGCTTCGCAAGTATGCCGCGAATCCGTTGGCATATAGCGGGGATGGCTTGCCGGATTTGTTTTCGGCTGCGGGAAATGTTGCTGGCTCGGAAGCGAACTGCGCGGATGGTAATGGAAACCGCGCCGCGATTGTGATTGGCATTGATGAAGTGGGTCGTGGACCGCTCGCTGGGCCCGTTGTCGCTTGTGCTGCGGTGCTCAAGTCGCCTGACGCGCTCTTGACGTTGAACGATTCCAAGAAGCTTTCTCGCCCCAAGCGCGAAGCGATGTTTGATGCGGTGAAGGATGCTTGTTCATGCTATGCTATTGCGAGCGCGAGCGTTGAAGAAATCGACGAGATAAATATTCTCGAAGCGGATTTTTTGGCCATGCGCCGTGCGTTACAAGCACTCGGATTCCCTGGCTTGAACGAAACTGCTCCCGAAATTCCCATTGAAGTCAAAGGCTCTTTCGCCGAAGCCGCGGCTGCCGCTCGCAACGCCACCCGCGTCATCCTGAATGAAGCTCCGCGAAATGAAGGATCCGGTGGCGGTTTACCAAAAATTCTCATCGCTGTCGACGGCAATCTCAAAATTCGTGGCGTTCCTGCCGAAAAGCAAATGCCCATCGTCAAAGGCGATGGCCGCATTGCAAGCATTTCTGCGGCTTCGATTCTTGCAAAAGTTTTCCGTGACCGTTATATGGACAAGTTAGAAGAACTTTATCCGGGATACGGTTTTGACAAGCATGCCGGTTACGGCACTAAAGCCCACCTTGACGCCATCCGCCGCCAAGGCTTTACGCCTGCACACCGCAAAAGCTTCCACCCAAAAAGCCTGTAACGCATTTGGCTGAGCGCTGTTGCTTATCGCGTCATCCAGAGGGCTGACAGCCCGAAGGATCCAGTAAAGTCTTGTGATGTGACACGAAAAATGACTGGGTCCTTTGTCACTGCGTTCCTCAGGACAACGGGACGCATTACTGCAATTCGTAGAATAGATCGTTCCAATGTGGATTTGCGGATTCTATTAGAGCGATTTTCTTTCTGCGATTCCGTCCTTTTAGTTCTTTTTCGCGTTGGATTGCTAAACGTATATCGTTGTATTCCTCGAAGTATCCTAATTTGTCAACTCCGTATTGCTGGGTAAATTCTGGGATTTGCTTTTCTTTGTGTTCAGTAACACGTCTAATAATATTATTCGTTACGCCCACGTATAAAGTACCATTTCTTTGGCTGAATAGAATGTATGTATAGCTTTGCTGTTCCATTAGGAGGAAAATACACAAAAGTAAGTAGGGGAGACAAGAGGGCTCTTTTCGATTGCTTTGTCATCCTGAGGGGGTATGCCCCGAAGGATCCAGTAAAGTCTTGTGTTGTGACGCGAGAAATGACTGGGTCCTTCGTCACTGCGTTCCTCAGGACGACGATGATGATACAAAAGAAAAGAGACTCAGCTTTCGCCAAGTCTCTTCTTCTGCGGGTGCCAGGACTCGAACCTGGAGCAGTATGAAGACCGGACGAGCCATCAAGCTATGGAAATGTAAAGGCTCGTCCTCTCGTCAACACGACCGGTTAATACCGGTCGCTTATGGCTCACGTAGGCTCCAGTTTCTCGAATGCTAAAAAAAACAGAAAAGGCCAGTCTTTCGACTGACCTTTTCTTCTGCGGGTGCCAGGACTCGAACCTGGAGCCTTTTGGTTCGTAGCCAAACGCTCTATCCAGTTGGGCTACATCCGCGTTTTGTTGTCTTCTCTCGTTGACGGGTCCAAATATAGAATAATCGAGAATAATGTCAAGGGTAAAAGGCAAAAAAAGTGAAAAAAATTAAAAAAAGTTTCAAAAGCGTGATTTAGGCCCTGTTTTAGGCCCATTTTAACCCCATATATTTGCATTGATA
>CAMZFJ010000271.1 GCA_947306025.1 uncultured Fibrobacter sp. | reverse complement strand
CCATCACATCTTCGGTCTTGCAGCTGAGCTGGACCTGGTTTGCGTCGTAGAAGAAAATGAGGTTCGAAAGCTTGAGGTGACCTGCAATGCGGCCCACGCCGTATGCGATTTCTTCTTCGAGACCGCCGTCAGAAACGAGGCAGACGGTCTTGTGTTCGAGGATGGAGCCAAAGCGTTCTACCATGAAGCGTTCGGCGATAGCGCCTCCGAGAGCAATGCCGTGACCGATACCGAGCGGACCCGAGGAGTTTTCAATGCCGAGGGCGACATCGACTTCCGGATGGCCCGGAGTGCGGCTGCCAAGCTGGCGGAAGTTCTTCACGTCTTCAAGCGTGAGGCGGTTCGTGAGGACGAGTTCGGAGTAGAGGAGCGGGCTCATGTGGCCCGGGTCCATGAAGAAGCGGTCGCGAGCCATCCAGTTGGCATCGTCCGGATCGTAGCGCAAGAATTCTGCAAACAAAAGCGTAATGGCATCGGCGGCGCCCATGGCTCCACCCGGATGTCCGGACTTGGCCTTCTGCACCATTGCGGCAGAAAGGATACGGACGTTGTCAGCTGCTTTTGTAACTAATGAATCTTGCACGGTCTAACCCCTTTAGAGTTTTGTTTTTACGCGGCAAATTTAGTTTTTTCTTGCGAAACTCTCAAGGTATATTGTCAAATGAAAAGCCCAAAGCAATAAAAAGTTATATTTTCATCACAAATTACTATTCAGCAAAATCGCCCCCAAACGGAGCGGTTTTGTGTATTTTCGAGAAGGATTCAAATGAACTACAAAGACGCTATCTTGAAACTGTTCAAGAACTTAGCACACCCCACCGGTTTTATCGGAACCATTATCGCAATCGCCATTCCATTCTTTATTTACCTTTATGGAGCCCCAAATGGCAACCATAAAGATATTATCCGTCAACTCGATTTAAACCTTCCGCTTCCGCTTTTCGCAGTCCAGTTCATCACAGGCATCACCCTTTTCATTCTTTTGAACAAGGATTTTCGCGAATGGATCAAGGGAATACTTCCCGCAAAGTCCATAAGCATCATGACTCTCGTGTTTGCGGTCGCCGTTTCCATTTTCGCAGGCACGCAAATCGAAGCCCGCCACCGCGTCCAAAGCGACGAGAGCGTATTCATGTCCGTTGCACAGAATATGTATTACAACCACATATCCGGAACCTGCAACCAAGGCGAATTCAATCAAAACAGTCTCAAATGCAACGCCGTTTCCAACAGCTTCAAAACCAAAGGTCTTTCATTCCTTTACTATCTCGGCATGCCGCTGTTCGGAACAGACCTCCGCTGGATTTTCACGGCAGAATTCTTGATGCTGCCGCTCTCGTTCTTGCTCATGTTCCTTGCTATCGTCGCATGGACGAGGCAACCGCTCCTCGCATTCTTGGCCTCGCTCCTCATGGCACTCCAACCGACAGTGCTGTTCCAGTTCCGCGCCATGTCCGTCGAACCGCTCTATATATTCCTCTCCGCACTTTCGCTCCTCTTCTTCAAGTGGGCATACGATAGAAACACCATAAAGCATTGGATTCTCCTTGCCCTCGTCCTTGCCTTCTTTGCGCAAACACGCCAAGAAACAATCTTCTGCGTTTTCGCATTCATCCTCTTTGCACTCCCGAAACTGCTCGACCAAAAAGACGCAAAGGCCCCCACGTTCTTCGTTATTTTTTCTCTTTTCTCGGCGCCAGTCCTCCTCACCATCAGTTACTTCCAGGGATTCGGTTTCCAAGGCGGTGAATTCGAAGCTCACGGACACTTTTTTGAAGACCTCGCCAAGAACTGGGACGTGATGACCATGAAGTTCGACAAGAACGGAAACCTCGTAAATCCGTTCCTCAGCTACTTCAACTACCTGTTCGTCATAGGCGCAATTTACCTTGCCTACCGCGCCATCAACGACGCCCGAAAGAGCAACTACACCTACCTCAAGATTCTCGGATTCCTGCTCCTGTACCACATCCAATCTTACGTCATTCTCGAAAACGTCTCGGGCGATTTCTCCATCGAAATCAACCAACGCTATAGCCTCGTGATGCTCCCGACAATGGCTTTTGTAGCCGCCCTCCCCATCACCCACATGATCCAGTACTTTGCCACTCCGATGAACAGCAAGGAACAGAATGTCAAGGGAGCCTTCATCGGTACTCTCATCGCTGCCATCATCTTTACCGGCTGGACATTCCATTACAAGCAGGACTTCAACAAAAATATCATGTACAACCGCAACCACTTGACCATCGAAGAATACGAAATTCTCGGATGGCTCAAGGAACAGCCTAAAGCCGACAGGTTCTTTATTTACGGTCGCCCATGGCATTTTGTGGGTTACGGCATGTCTTCCATCCATTATGACAACGCCCGCAAGATGTCCAACCACGAAATGAGCGAACTCATCGACAAATATAAAGGCGAAGTCTATTACATCCGCGGACTGGACTGCTGGGACAGCCACACTTACCACAAGAAAGCTGTGGAACACCGCATCGCCACGACCTGCGACGTATTCGAACGCGAAATGGATATGACTAGCGTCAAGAACATCTTGATTACGAACAACTACTGGGTTCAAATTGCAAAGTTCAATGGCCGCAAAAATTACTCCCCAGAAAAAATTATTTCTACCAAGAACTTGAAAATGGTCCCCGCCGATTCAGCCGAATCTAAAGCCTATTCCTTACGTATAAGCTATGACCTCAAGGAAAAAGGAACCTCCACTGCAAACTGGAGGTTCGAACTGACCTTGAACGACGAGCCCATCACTTCAACACCTTACCAATTCGGCTCGTTCCAAAAAGAAATCAATGTCGAAAAACTCCAGCCCGGCTTTAACCAAGTTCGTTTTATCGTGCGAGACATGTCTACAAAAAAGAAACTCGCCGACATTTCAAAATTCCACTTTGAAAAAGCAAATGGTGTCGTCGCTCTTACGGAAATTCCTATAGTCTCACATCAACAAGAATGGGGCCAAATGCACAAAAACGAAAGTATTGAAGGCAACAAGTTAACCGTAAACGGGCAACTTTACGCGAACGGAATTGGAACGCATGCCTCCTCTACAACTGTTTTTGACATCGACAAAAAATATTCGAGATTCAGACTTTCCGCAGGCCTTGATGATGAATCCCTTTGCAGCGAAGGCGTTGCTGTCGAAATTCTCGGTGACGGAAAATCGCTCGTAAAAACCCCGTTCTTCAAGAATGGCGTATTGCACAAGGTCGAAGCCGACGTTGCCGGAGTCCAAAAGCTGACTATAAAATCCATGCCCCAAAAAGGCATCAACTGTAGCCATGTGGATATCATCAATCCGGTTTTGATTCCATAGCAGCTACGCCGCAGTTAGTAGAACTTAATTGGCAGAACTTAGAAAACAGACAAAATCTAAGTTCTAACCTCTAAGTTCCATGCATTTCTCTTTTTATTTTACTATAATTTAATTATGCTTTTATCCGTAATTATTCCTGTTTTTAATGAAGAAGAAATCGTTGCCGAAACCTACCGCGTTCTCGAAGATGAACTCAAGGACATCGAGCACGAGCTCATTTTTGTCAACGACGGTTCCAAGGACCGCACCCGCGAAATCGTGGAAGGCCTCCTCCCCGGAAATCCGAACAACAAGATTATCAACTTCAGCCGCAACTTCGGACACCAGGCCGCATTCAGCGCCGGTCTCGACCATTGCACGGGCGATGCCGTGGTGATTATCGACGGCGACTTGCAAGACCCGCCAAGCCTGATCCACGAAATGCTCGAAAAATGGCGCGAAGGCTACCAGGTCGTTTACGCCCAGCGCAACAAGCGCAAAGGTGAAACGCTCTTCAAGCGCTTTACGGCATTCTGCTTCTACCGCTTGATTGGCAAGCTTACAAGCATCGACATTCCACCTGACACCGGCGACTTTAGACTCATGGACCGCTGCGTGGTGGACCAGCTCAAGAACCTCCCGGAACGCAGCCGCTTCTTGCGCGGACTCGTGTGCTGGGTCGGCTTCAAGAAGATTGGCGTCAAGTATGACCGCGCCGAACGCACCGCAGGCACTT
>CAMZFJ010000270.1 GCA_947306025.1 uncultured Fibrobacter sp. | reverse complement strand
TCCGGACGAACTCTGGCCGCTTCCGAAGTACCGCGAGATGTTGTTCATTTACTAAGATGAACAACATCGGCCTCTCAAGCCTGTGCTGAGCTTGTCGAAGCAAAGGTGCACGGCCTCAATGCTCATTCATTTACCATTTACATTTCGAACCTCATAAATGCAAGTCCGTCGGCAACAGTCGACGGATTTTTTTGTATAATCTCGACACCTCGCGACATCGTCCCTTGCAACACAATCGCGCAACAATAACGCCCTCCCCCATTACACACGCCCCATCACACATAAAAAAAGGCCGAGCATCGCGAAATGCCCGGCCTTATAACCAAAGGATTTTTTTATCTAGCGCCCAGATTTAATCCCAAGCTTATTCATGCGGTAATTCATCATGCGCGGAGAAACGCCCAAGTCGCGCCCCGCCGCCGAAATATTACCATCATTACGCTTGATTGCTTCCGTAATGATTTCACGTTCGTAATTTTCCATCATCACTTCAAGCGGCGCAATCTTTTCGTTCGGAGCACCGATCGTACCAACGCTCAAACTTGTCTGGAGTGAAGGAGGCAAGTTATAGCTATGGACGCAATCATCAGTAGCCGTAAGCACAGCGCGTTCAATGCAGTTTTCAAGTTCACGCACATTGCCCGGCCAATGATAGCTCATGAGCAAATTGATGGCTGTTGTCGAAAGGCGCTGCACCTTCTTGTTGTAGCGCAAATTCATCTTCTCGATAAAATGCTCTGCAAGCAAGATAATATCGGATTTACGCTTTGCCAAATCCGGCATTGTAATCGGGAAAATATTCAAACGGTAGAAAAGGTCTTCGCGGAACTTGCCCTGAGCAATAAGCTCTTCGAGATTACGGCTCGTCGCCGCCAAGAAGCGCACATCAGAATGGAGTTCTTCGTTGCTACCCACGCGGCTAAAAGTACGTTCCTGCAAAAAGCGCAACAACTTGACCTGAGTCTGCATGGTCAAATCGCCAATTTCATCGAGGAACAGCGTTCCCCCATCTGCAGCTTCAGCACGGCCAATACGGCGATTCAAGGCGCCCGTAAACGCGCCCTTTTCATGTCCGAAAAGTTCACTTTCTACAAGGTTTTCCGGGAGGGCTGCGCAGTTGAGCGTAATGAACGGCTTGTCCTTACGTCCAGACAAGTTCACGATAGCGCGGGCAATCATTTCCTTACCCGTACCGCTACCGCCTCGAATCAGCACAGTCGCATCGCTTGGCGCCACCTGACGCACTTGTTCGTAAACCTGGCGCATTTCGCGGCAGTTACCCACAAGCTCGCCCGAATTGTTCGAAAGCATATCGCGCAACTTGCGGTTTTCTTCGAGCATCGCCTCGCGTTCACCGTGAAGCTCGATGCATTCGTTTGCCGCATCGCCCGTAATATTGGCAATAATTTCGAGCAACGCCACATCTCGATCCAAGTCGGTCGAGCCGTCTACCGGGCGGTCAATCGAAAGCGTCCCAATCACTTGTCCGTCATGAATCAGCGGCACGCAAATAAACGCCACCTGAGTATCGTAATGGCGGCTACCCGTGCGGTTCAAGAATCGAGAATCCTTGCGCAAGTCAGGAATCACATGACTCAAGCCGCGTTCTGCGACATGCCCCGTAATACCTTCACCCATTCGATAAGAGCCACGCTGTTTTTCAGATTCGTCAAGCCCGCGCGAAGCCTCGATTTTCAGGGTATCGCCAAAGAGCAGCGCAAACGTGCCGCGCAGCATTCCAAGTTCAGATTCCAAAATGCCTAGCACATTCTCGAGCAACTTTTCAACATCGCGCTCGTGAATAATCGCAACGCTAATCTTTTGGATTACCGATATTTCTGGACCTATAGAAGTGGGCATGGTCATAAGATAGTAATTCGTATTTGCGCCTTCGGCGCAGTTACTAGTTAATAGTTATCAGTTACTAGAATTTTTAAGACCTAGTAACTAGCAGTTTAAAACTTAGTTGGCCCTTCGACAGGCTCAGGGACCTCGATAAGGTTGGTGAGCTTGCCAAACCAAAGCTCTAAAGTTTCTCTCTGATTCTTCTCAGTGCTTCGCAGGTGCGTTCGTAATCGCCAAAAGCTGTCAAGCGGAAGTAACCCTCGCCACACGGACCAAAGCCACTTCCCGGCGTACCCACGACTTCGCAAGTCGCAAGCAGGCGATCAAAGAAATCGAACGACTTTTCGCCATCCGGAATCTTCCACCAAATGTACGGAGCATGCTCGCCGCCGAACACCGTGTAACCGGCCGCACTCAATTCTTTGCGAATCACGCCAGCCGTGCGCATGTAGCCCGCAATCACTTCCTTTGTCTGTTGCCAGCCCACCGGCGAATAAATCGCTTCGGCAGCACGCTGCGTCACATAGCTCACACCGTTAAACTTCGTGCACTGGCGACGATTCCACATCGCATGGAGTTTCGAAAGTTCGTGCGGAATCACCGTATAAGCGCAACGCACGCCCGTAAAGCCAGCCGTCTTGCTGAAGCTGCGGAATTCAATCGCGCAAGTACGAGCACCCGGAATTTCAAAAATCGAATGCGGGAGCGTTTCATCCTGAATGTAGCAGTTGTAGGCGCCATCAAACAAAATCAGTGCCCCATTTTCATTGGCGTAGTTGACAAACTTCTGGAGCGTTTCACGACTAAGCACCGTACCCGTCGGGTTGTTCGGGCTGCAAAGGTAAATCAACTGCACCGGATTCTTCGGCAATTCCGGCTGGAAATTATTTTCGGCTGTCGAAGCAAGGTAAGTCACTTCCGAGAAATGACCATCCGCCTGAAGAACACCCGTGCGGCCCGCCATCACGTTCGAATCCAAATAAACCGGATAAACCGGATCCGGAATCGCGATCTTTACATTTTCTGAAAAAAGCTCCTGGATGTTCGCCACATCGCACTTGGAACCATCGCTCACAAAAATATCGTTCGTGTCCATCTCGATGCCGCGGGCCGTATATTCGCCACGAACAATCGCCTCGCGCACAAAATCATAGCCCTGTTCCGGACCGTAACCGCGGAAAGTCCCCTTCACCGCCATTTCGTCAACAGCTGCATGCATGGCCTTGATGACCTCGGGAATGAGCGGCGTCGTCACATCGCCAATTCCAAGACGGATGATATCCGCATTCGCATGCGAGCCCTGATATTCCTTGATTTTCTGGGCAATGGTCGAGAACAAGTAAGAGCCAGGAAGGCGATCGTAGTAGGAGTTGATGTAAGATTCGTTCATATTTTTAGTAGTTAGTAAACAGTGATTAGTGGTTAGTGGTGAGGGTGAAAGGGGCAGGTCTTCCCCTCGCTTCCATCAGCATTCTCAGTGACCAGGTCCCTGAGCCTGCCGAAGGGCGCTACCCTTTCTAGCGGGCTTCAAGCGCCAGCCCGCAACGCCTGGCTCAGTGCTAAATGCTGATTTCTCCTTTAAACACTTCTTCCGCAGGGCCAGTCATCAAGACAGGGCCATCTTCTTCATGCTTGATGTGCAAAACGCCACCGTCAAGAACAACATCTGCTTCGACGCCCACGCGGCCCGTGCGCTGGGCCGCAACGAGGGTGGCGCAGCTGCCAGTGCCACAAGCCATCGTGACTCCGCACCCTCGTTCCCAAACCCGCATGCGGATTTGCGTGGGCGAAATCACCTGAGCAAATTCAATATTGCAACGATCCGGGAACTGCTTGTCGACTTCGAGAATACTTCCCCATTTTTCAAGTTGGATCTTTTCGATATCATCAACAAAAATGACCGCGTGCGGATTTCCCATAGAAACCGTCTCCGCGGTAAAATCATAGCAGTCCGCCGTAAGCTTAATCGAGCCAAGGAACGTCCTCGGATGTCCCATGTCAACACACACGCGACCATCATCTAAAAGCGTTGGGCGAACAAGACCGCTCTTCGTGTGCAAATTGAAAACCTTCGTGTCTTCGGACTTTGCAAGGCCGCGACTACGGATAAACTTCGCAACACAACGCGTAGCATTTCCGCACATTGCCGCTTCCGAGCCATCGGCATTGAAAATCCTCATTTCAAAATCGACGCCGTTTGCAAC
>CAMZFJ010000269.1 GCA_947306025.1 uncultured Fibrobacter sp. | reverse complement strand
TGCGGGGTTTGAAGTCCATTACAATTTGCCCACGAAGGCCAACAGGATGGGACCGAACATGCAGCTTATCGAGGATGCATACCTTTATGCGTACTACCACAAGATCGATGTTCTTGTATTGCTGAGTACACAGGGGCAGTATTCGTCGTTGCCGGAACGGCTCAAGCGAGAAGGTGTGCCCATGCTTTTGCTGGGCTGGAATTTCGAGTATTTAAAGGGCGATACGCCTATTTGCTGGAAAACGGATTCGTGTTTGCGAGAACTGAGCGGTTATTACGTTGCTATGGAGGATGTTGCCGAGAAGTATCCGCCTAAGCATGGTGTCGCAAGGAATTTGTTCATGTTGCCTTACAGCCAGCATCCGTCGCATTCGAGTGTGTGGCGAACCTATTTGAAAAAGATTGTGGATTCGATCGATGAACCTAAGTGCAGTTACGAAAATGCTAGATACGAAAAAAGCCCTGCAGTGGCAGGGCTCGTTTAAAAGCTAGGTTGTTATTAAAGCTTGTCTTGCTGCTTCTTGGCCCAGGAGCTCATGAACGTCCAAGTGAAGCGGAGACCTACGAACCAGGTGTCACCGTCGTTGTCGGTGTTGAAGTTCTCGGTATCGAGGTTTGTTCCTTCGACGTTGAGTTCGTTATAGCGTACTACGCGGTAACCGCCATAGAGGCCAACGGAGAACTGGTCGAATTGTAAGCGAGCTTCGAGTTCTGCATTGAGCGAGGCGGCGATGTTGCTATAGTAGCGGTCGCGCATGATGATTTCTTCCGAGGACGATACATTAGTGACAATGTAGTTCGACGTGAAGTGGATGTTCATCATGTTGAAACCGATACCCACAGCCGGAATCAGGTTGAAGAATTCGTCTTCGCCGAGAACCTTCCAGCCGAACATCCAGTCAGCGCCATAGTTGAACCAGCGTGCGTCGTAGAGAGGGAAGTTGGAGTACTTCGCATTCTCGTCCATGCCTTGTGCGCTTTTGGCCGGCCTTTCAGAAATCTGCGTTAAAGCAAAGTTGATGTCGAACCAAGTCAGGAATTGCTTGTATTGCGCACCAATATTAAAATGGAGGCCGGGATAGAATTGGTTGAATTTGCTGTATTTGGGGTTGGTGGCAAATCGGTAGACTGTGGAGTCTCCCTTGTGTCTGAGTGTACCTCCGTTAAGTCCTGCGAAGGTAACTTTGTTGACGTAATCGTTGAAGGCGTCGGTCATGCCGCGGAAGTCGGCGCCAAAGGAAACAAAGCCACGGATGTGGTCCTTGTCGTAGAATCCATCTTCGGCTGCAGATGAAGATGTGGCAAATGCAAGAATGCTAAGTACCGCAGCCGCGCATAAAGAGGCTATTTTTGTTTTCATACAGGCTCTCTCCTAATAGGAAATCTCATAAAATGAGATATGAAGTCAAACAATAAAATACATTATCTTACGGTTTTGTGCATGAAAATTTACGAAGGAATATTGAAAAACGGCAAAATAGGGCGTTTTTTGCATTTATTTTTGCCGATTTTGTGTTTTTGCAGTACTCTGACGGGAGTTTTTTTTGTAGTTGGCTGCAACAGCGACAGGCAAGAGTCGAAGGTGGCGGCATGTAGCGAGGCGGTCCAGTTCGAGTCGATCGGGAGCGATTATTTCTCGATTGGTAGGTTGTGCGGGGTGGATGTCGCCGTTGTTCGCTCTGTGGTCGGGAAGGATACGCTTGTTCACAAGTACGTGATGATGGATTCTGCGGCTGCTGGTTTGGGGACGGATCTGCGCCGTCGGGGGTTCCCGGAAGAATGGCAGTCCGCGTTCGTGCTGCGAGTCCCGCTCAAGCGCGTGGTGACGCTTTCGACTGCGCAGGTCGGATATATGCTTAGGCTTGGACTTCGTGACAACATTATTGGCGTCTCGGATGGCCAGTACATTGTGGATAGTATTTTGTACGAACGCGCCCAGCAGAAATCTGTGGCGAGTATCGGTTACGATGCGGGCGCCTTGGAAAAGCTCATGGCGCTAAGTCCGGACTTGGTTCTTGACTTTACTACGGGCGGCGATTATGACAACTACGAACAAATTGCAAGGACGAGCCTGCCGTTGATGCTGACGTCGGAGTGGCAGGAAAGCAGCGCGCTTGCTAAGCTCGAATGGATTAAGTTGTACGGAATTCTCTTCGGGATTCGTCCGCTCGCCGATTCGATTTTTGAACAAGAGAAGAATAAGTACGAAACGTTGAGAAACCTCATAGCTCAGAACTTAATGGATTCTATCGCCTCTGCGAGGCTCCAGAATGACAGTGCGAAATCTCTCTCGTCTCTCGTCTATCGTCTATCGTCTAAAACCTGCCCCAAAGTTCTCGCTGGCATGTCTTACGGTGGTGTTTGGCATGCTTCTGGCGGCAACAGTTTTACGGCGAACTTGGTTCGCGATGCGGGCGGCTGCTACTTGTGGGCTTCCGATACTTCCCGTGAGCTTACGTTCTCGTTCGAGCAGGTTTATGCGCTAGCCGATAGCGTGGACATGTGGGTGAATCCGTCTGCATTTGGTACTGTCGATGAAATCCTCTCGCTTGAGCCTCGTGTGAAAAATATCAAGGCTTTCAGGGAGAAAAAAATTTTCCAGAATGACGGGCGCAAGGGGCCTGGGGGTGGTAACGATTTTTACGAAGGAGCCATCACTCGGCCGGCGGAACTCCTCTGGAATCTTACAAAATGCATAAAAGGCGCTGTTCCGGGTGTAAATTCGATCGATACTAGTTACAAATGGTACAGAAATATCTATAATTTTTAACGTATGATGTCACACGCAGGTATTGGAGATTGGATAGCCGCTCAATATGATCTTGGTGTACCGTTCTTGCAACAGGTGCCAAGAGAGTATGCGGACTTTTTACTGTTGAATGCTCAAATTCGCGAATACGACGCCGGGGAGATTATTCTTCAGGGCGGAGTTGATGGCGAATTCTTTTGTGTTTTGCAGAGTGGATGCGCCACGATTTGCGGTCAGATTCTGCCAGATGGTCACTATAGCGCGCTTGCGACTTTGGAAAGCGGTTCTTGCTTTGGTGAAACGTCCATTCTGTGTAATGAGCCCTCCGATAATACGATTGTTGCCGCAGAAGACGGCTGCACGGTGCTCCACATTCCTAAGGCGGAGTTCCTGAAGTTCTTGGAGAGAAATCCGAGTGTCATGGTTTACCTTTACAAGGTGATGGCGAACCGACTCCGTGCAAAGAACGAGGCGTTTGACGAGTTCGAACGATTGTCGCTTTTGGCTTCGGCGAAAGTGCTTCCGTTTATAGATTTTGCGCAAACGATGGAAAAGAGCTATATCACTGGTACGGTCATTTTCGAATGTGCCGGGGAACACGGCTTTATCGCCTTCCAGGATGGAAGGATCTGCTGTGCCAAGTGCGGCAAGCTTGCAGGGCCGGATGCTCTTGAAAAGATGCTTTCATGGGGCGACGACACATTGTTCAAGCTAGATACGCATGTGATGCCCGATGTTGTAAACATCAACCAGATGACGGATACGACAAGCCTCATTCTTGATGCGCTCAGAAATATTGATGAAAAACAAAGTGCCCGTAAATAGGGCCAAATCGCTGCCCGCTCGTAGGGCAAAGGAAAAAAGATGAATTACGCAGACGCAGGAGTTTCCTTGGCACGTGCCGATGAGGCAATGGTCGGTGTCAAGAAGTCCGTCCGTACCACATTCAACCAAGGCGTTCTCGGCGACGTGGGCAACTTCGGTGGCCTGTTCACTTTGAACCACCTCGGCATGAAGGACCCTGTCCTCGTGAGTTCTGTTGACGGTGTCGGCACCAAGCTCAAGGTCGATATCGAAATGGGTACGCACGAACTGCCGGGCCAGGACATCGTGAACCACTGCTGTGACGATATCCTCGTTCAGGGCGCACGTCCGCTGTTCTTCCTCGACTACGTGGCTACGGGCCGCTTGGAACCGGGTGTCATGGACAAGCTCGTTGCCGGTATGGCCAAGGCCTGCCGCGAAAACGACCTCGTCTTGATCGGTGGCGAAACTGCTGAAATGCCGGGCTTCTATGGTCCGGGTG